>JAVSLW010000033.1 GCA_039666455.1 Methanobacterium sp.
TTTTGGGCCTTCTGCAGTTGCAGTAATAAATGGAAGGTTTATGTCTGATGTCAGGGTTGTTGAAAGCTCTATTTTTGCTTTTTCTGCAGCTTCTCTTAATCTCTGGACAGCCTGGTCATCTGCCATGAGGTCAACGCCAGTGTCTCTTTTGAATTCTTCTGCAAGGAAATTCATGATAGCATTGTCCATATCGGTTCCACCAAGTTTTGTATCACCGCTTGTGGATTTTACTTCAAATACACCCCCTCCAAATTCCATTATGGTCACATCAAGTGTTCCACCACCAAAATCGAAGACCATGATTTCAAGTTCTTCTTCCTGTTCTTTATCGATACCATATGCTAAACTTGCTGCTGTAGGTTCGTTTACAAGCCTTACTACTTCAAGCCCTGCTATTGTACCTGCATCTTTAGTAGCAGTCCTCTGGTTGTCGTTAAAGTAGGCAGGAACTGTAATAACAGCTTTGTGTACCTCTTCACCAAGGAATGCTTCAGCGTCTTTTTTAATTTTCTGTAAAATGAAAGCTGAGATTTCCTGAGGGCTGTACTGTTTTCCAAGGACATTTACCTTATAATCTGTTCCCATACTCCTTTTTATAGCACTTATGGTGTTTTCAGGATTGGTTACAGCCTGTCTTCTTGCTGGTTCTCCAACCAATCTCTGTCCATCTGGAGTAAATGCAACATAACTTGGAAATGCTTTACCGTATTGTGTAGCTCCTTCTGCACTTGGTATGATTGTTGGCTTTCCACCAACCAAAACTGCTGCTGCAGAGTTACTTGTTCCAAGATCTATACCTATAATTTTTTCTTTTTTATTATTAGCCATCATATCACCTTTTATTTTTTACAAACTTTTACCATTGCACATTTAATTATTTTATCATTCAGGGTGTATCCCTTTGCAAGAGTTTCTGTTACAATACCGTTTTCGTAATCTTCGTGTTTTTCAGTCATTAGGGCTTCATGTTTGAAAGGATCGAACTTTTCTCCTTCTGCAGGGATTTCTGAAAGCCCCTGTTTTTCAAGAACGTCTTTTAAGTTTTTATAGATTAATTCAACGCCTGATTTAAGGTTTTCTCCTTCTTCAGCTGATTTAAGTGCTCTTTCAAGGTCTTCGTAGATATCAATTATATTGATTATCAGACCTTCATTGGCGTACTTAATGTATTCGCTCATGTTTTTTTCAGTTCTCTTTTTGTAATTTTCAAAATCAGCCTGAAGGCGCTGCATACTTGAATAATAGTCGTCAATTTTCTGGTCTTTTTCTTCAATTTGATTCTTTAGATCTTCAATTGACTTTTCTTTCTCTTTCAGATCCTTCTTTAATGTTTTCAGTTCATTTTTATCGGTCATTAATTCACCTTTTTCCAGTGTAAAAATAATAGTAATCTTTAATAGGTTATAGTAACAAAAGGTTATATAAATCTTTCGCACAAAAATAACTTTAGGTGACTAAAAATTATCACCTATTATATCACTCATCCTATAAAAAGTTGGGTGAATTTTTAATAAATATATTAAATTATTAGAGAAATTATTATAATAAGGTTTATAAAGGGGATTTACATCTTAAACCTTCTCTGAATAATAATCGAATTTAAAAGGATAAAAAAAATTTTAAAACAAAATTAGAAAGTTAAACATTATTTAAAGGGATAATATGGATCTTGAAGCAATACTGGATGTTATGGGATGTAAAACAAGAAGAGATATATTAAATCTCCTGACAGAAGAGCCCCGTTTTGTAAGTGAAATATCTAAGGAGCTTGAAATAGGACAAAAAGCTATAATTGAACACTTAAAAGCAATGGAGAAATTAGGACTTTTAAAATCATCCTTCCAGAAGATAGAAAGGGGCCGTCCAAGAAAATATTACGATATATCAAGTAAAGTAGAAATTCAAATAAGTATAGATGGAAATGTTATTAGAATGGACATTAGAAGAGATGACTTCTCAAAATTGCAGGAACTGGAGAATAGATTCAGTTTAGGACATGAGGACGTCATTGAAGATCTGGAAAATCTTATTGAAAGGTATGATAGAGCAAAGAAATATGCTGAAATACTGTTAATGGAAGCAAAAAGAAGGAGAAATGTGATAAAATTATTAGAGGGAGGTACAGAGCGTCTTATCCAGTAACCAGATGGAAAATAACCAGGCCCTAAAAATACTTATCTCTTTAGAGTTAACTTTACCGGGTTTAGAAACCATTTTAAAATCAAGAAACTATCTGTTTTTATAATACATAGCAGCAATAGCAGCCTGCCCCAGCGAAACAGAACCATCTCCAGCACATGTATTTTTATGCTGAATAAATTCATATCCACTTTCTGTTACAGCATTTTTTATGGTTCTGCTGATAGCTTCATTGTAAAATACGCCTCCAGTTCCACCAATTACATTAACACCTGTTTTATCTGCAGCTTTTATGCCTAATTTTGCAAGACCTTCTGCTACAGCTTTCTGGGCTGAACATGCAATATTTTGAACACGTTCCCCTGATTTTTTAGCCTCCAAAACAGAAATCAGTATTTTAGAAGTATCCAGCATGTTAACTCCACCCTCAGTTTTAATTTCAACAGGAATCTCAACTGTATCTTCCCCATAATAAGCTGTTGACTCCAGTTTCATGGCACATTCACCTTCATAAGTTCTCTCTCCACAAATTCCAAGTGCAGCTGAAATTGCATCAAGCACGCGCCCGGTACTGGTTGTTTTCTGGATATTAAACTGCCTATCAAGTTGTTTTAAGACCAGATCTATCTCTTTAGCACCATATTTAAAATAATGAATATATTCATTTTCCATCAGTTCTCTAAGTTCCTCTTCACTGTAATAATCATAAAGCATGGCTATTACCATTCTTACAGGATATCTGGTGGTTAAATCTCCACCAGCCATATTTTGCGGCATCAAAGTACCCAATCTTTCATAATTTTCATCTTTAGCATGTAATATCTCGCCCCCCCATGCTGATCCATCTGCACCATAACCTACACCGTCTGCAGCGATGCATATGAGTTCGTCAATTCCATGATCAACAAAAAGCGCCCCTGCATGTGCATGATGATGCTGAACTCCGTAAACATCGCATTTAAACCTTTCACTCAATTCTCCTGCAAGCTTAGTTGTAAAAAACATTGGATGAAGGTCACATGCCACAACATCTATATTTTCTGTCCTTGTTATGTCCATCATGTAGCTAATGGCTTCCTGCAGGTATTTGTAGGTTTCATATTTGGTTGTGTTTCCAATATGCTGTGATACATAGCATTTCTGGTCTTTTAGCAGGGAAAATGTTACATCGATCTCAGGCCCAAGAGCTAAAATGTTTATACCGCCTGCAATTTTTGAAAAATCGTATGGTTCAGGCACATAACCCCTTGAACGCCTTATAAACGCTAAATCTCCATTTCTAAACCTTATAACTGAATCATCACATCTATTAACTATTTTTCTATCATGAAGAAGATAATAATCTGCTATCCCTTCTAATTTTGCCAGTATTTCGCCATTATCTATGAGCATGGGTTCTCCGGGCATGTTTGCAGATGTCATGATGTATGCTGGTTCATCAGTTTCCCTGAAAAGCAGGTGGTGCAGTCCAGAATAGGGGAGCATTACTCCAAGGTTATGAAGATCTGGAGACACAGATGGTGCCAGATAATAATTTTCGTTTTTATTAAGCACTACAATTGGCCTTCTCCTTGAAATTAAAGCTTTTTCTTCGAAATCTGCAACTTCGGCAAAGGTCTTTACAGTTTCAATATCTGGAGACATGCAGGCAAAGGGCTGGTTAAATCTTCCAAGCCTTTCTCTTAAAGTAATTACAGGATCATCATCTGTTGCTTTTAAAACAAGATGTGTTCCTCCAATTCCCTTAATTGCAAGTATATTTCCTTTATCTATGAGTTTGACGGCTTTTGCTATGGGATTTTTAACATCCAAAATTTCATCTTTGTAGAGAAAAATGGAAGGTCCGCAGGCGAAGCAGCATGTTGCTTCTGCATGATAACGCCGATTTAAAGGATCGCTGTATTCAACCAGGCATTCATCACAAAGTGGGAACTCATCCATTGAGGTTCGCTTACGATCATATGGAATTGATTTTATAACAGTAAAACGAGGTCCACAGTCAGTACATGCAGTAAATGGATATTTATACCGTCTATCTACTTTATTAAACATTTCTTCAAGGCATTTATCGCAAACTGCAACGTCTGGTGGAATTACAGATGATCCAGAAAATTCTGCAGCGCTTTCAAGTATTACAAAATCATCAAATTCAGAAGTTTCAACAGACCCCTCCCAGTTTACATTCAAACCTGTTATTTTAGAAATTGGAGGTTTATTATTGCATAAATTTTTTATAAATCCTTCGATCTGTAATTTATTTCCTTCAAGAACTATTTCAACACTGTTTCCAAGGTTTCTGACCGATCCTTTAAGGCCCATTTCTTTAGCCAGTCTATAAACTGTGGGCCTGAATCCAACTCCCTGTACAATTCCATGCACCAGGATTCTAACTCTTTCCAATTTTATACCTCTAAAAATTACATTAACTGATTTAATCTTTGATAAATGATTAAATCCCGCTTTTATCCCTTATTGAATTAGTTGTCTAAAAGTTTTGTGCTGACTATAAACAGGTATGATAATTTTAAAAGTCCATGACATTTAGGTTAACTTTAATATTTTGATCTTTATAATATAAATAAACAAAAATTGTGATCCCATGAAAGAAATACTCCAAAGGCTTGTAAACAATGAAATTTCCCCTGAAGAAGCTGAAAAAATGCTTAAAACGTTGCATATTGAAGAACTGGAAGATTTTGCAAAATTAGATACTTCAAGGCACTTAAGGACAGGTATCCCCGAGGTGATATATGCAGAAAATAAGGATGATGAAGATCTATTGAAAATTATATTGCATTGTGCTCATATGGGTCATGTGATGGTTACGCGGCTTACTGCGCAAAGATATGAATTAATGAAACCTGAAATTGAAAAAATTAAAGAAAATAGCCTTATTGAATATAACAGAAAGGCACGCGTTCTTGTTATTAAAAATAGGGAGATAAAAAAAAGGGGCAAGATAGGTATTTTAACTGCAGGGACCTCTGATATTCCTGTGGCAGAAGAAGCACGAATTACAGCTGAAGAAATGGGTTGTGAGGTTTTAACAGCTCATGATACGGGTGTTGCTGGAATACACCGTCTTTTTTCTCCATTGAAGCAAATGCTTGCAGAAGATGTTAAAGCAATTATTGTGGTGGCTGGAATGGAGGGGGCGCTGCCTTCTGTGGTTGCAGGACTTGTTGATGTACCTGTAATTGGAGTTCCAACTTCAGTAGGATATGGAGTAGGAGAAGGAGGATTTACAGCTCTCTATTCAATGCTCCAGTCATGTTCTCCTGGAATTGCAGTTGTAAATATTGATAATGGTTTTGGAGCAGGGGTTTTTGCAGCTAAATTAACTAAACAGGCTCTTAAAGATTAAATAAAAGAACTTTTAAAGTATGGGGGTTAATTATGGATGTTTTTGAGGCTATAAGTAAAAGAAGAAGCATCAGGAAGTATAAAGATACTCCAGTTGATGATGAGAAGATTGAAATGATACTGGAAGCAGGGCGAATTGCTCCATCTGCTGCAAACAGACAGGAATGGAAATTTATAGTGGTTAAAAACAAGGAAACAAGGGAAAAACTTGCAGTAGCTGCTAACGATCAGAAATTTGTTGCTGAAGCACAGGTTATAATAGTGGCATGCGCAACAGAATCAGAAAGAGTAATGCCCTGCGGCCAGTATGCATATACAGTTGATATATCTATTGCAGTTTCATTTATGATTCTTGAAGCCACTGAACAGGGCCTTGGAACATGCTGGCTTGGAGCATATGATGAAGAAAAAGTAAGGAATGTTTTACAGATTCCTGAAAGAATCAGAGTTCCAGCAATGTTTACATTGGGATATGCAGATGAAGAACCGCATCAAAGACCGCGAAAGCATTTAAGTGAGATTATTAGCAGTGAATTTTACATGACTCACTAATTTTTGGAATATCTTTATCCATCAATCAAGTAAATTGCACTTTGCCCACAACTTATCACCACTTCTTTTTCCTCTCCACAAGCTTTTTAAGGATTACAAATACCACAAGGATTATAACCTCCATTAATAGCTTCTTGCCTGGAAGTTAAACGGACTTTATTTTTCTCACTCATTTTAGATACTGAAGAGCAGGAAGGTTCATGAAACTTCTTTGAATTACGATTTCCCATATAATAATCAGCATTATTTGAGCTGGTACTTTTACTCACTGTTCGATAATTAGTTGTTCCTGCCCATGAATAAGGATTAAACTCAGATGGAGGAATATACATCACTTCTGCATATCCTTTTTTTAATAATTCTGCATTTACGTTGGTATCTCCAGCATAAACAACAGATAGAACTCTTCCATATTTATCATAATGTTTAGCGTTATCAATATCTAAACCAACAGTCTTTCCTAAACATAAACCCTTAACAAAATCTTTAGCTTCTTGATAACCTGCCTGTCCTCTTTCTGGAGTGTTCACACCTACAAAACGTATTCTACCCACACCATCCACATCAATGGTATCTCCATCAACAACATATGAACAATAACCGCTGGCTTCATAATTAGTTTTAAGAGCTTTGGTAGTATTAGTTGCTTGAGAAGTGGAAGATTGGCTGGGAGCTTCGGTAGTGTTATTAGCTGTTTTAGAAGTGGAAGATTGATTATAACTTTGATTATAATCATAGGAAGTATTATTTTGGCTAATACAGCCTGCTATACTCATAATACTTAAAAATAAAATGAATATTAAAATTATATTTAATTTTTTCAACTCCATCCCCCAATATTATTGAGGTTTAATTTTACTAATACTTATCGAGAATTTGGATTAACCTTTTTGATTTTGATATTATTATACATTATGAGTAGTTCGTAAGGTTAAGTATTGTATTGTGCAGGGTGTATTATTGATTTATGACAACCAAAAACACCTGCGTGGTAAGATATTGAATGGCGAATGTATTAAATCCTTGAAAAACCTCTGGTTTTTTGGGGCAGTCAAAAAATCGTAGCCCTCAAACACGAAGCTTGCAAAATCTCTGATTTTGTGGCATCAAATTCAAAGAATTTGAAAGCCGTCAAACACGTAGTGTTTGGGCCAACAAATCTTCGATTTGTGGCCGAGGAAATACAGTTCCCCCGGCGGTCAAAATCAGAGATTTTAACTGTTTGGGCAATCAAAACCAAAGGTTTTGAATGACACCATAGACTTTCTATTGAAAGAAGTAGAGAGAGTGGGGTTTAAAATTAAAGGACTTTGCCTGGATCGGGAGTTCTACACTGCAGAAATCATAAACTATCTTCAAGAAGCGCCAACATCCACTTTCCCCTCTCCGGGAAAACGATGATACTCCACACTTTAGATGCGGGCGCATTAATTGCGATTGATTTTTTAACAATGAGTTTCTTCATATCCTACTCCTCTTTCTCGCTAAAATTTTCACCCGGTCTAAAGTTTGGAAAACCTGATCTTAAACATTTCTTCCTGCCTGGGAGGAACGTCAATTTTAACAGCCAAATTGGTGATACCATCCTTAAAGTTTTCTCTCGCCGCAAATATTACTCTACTGAAACCTATTTACGGCGGATCGGCGCAAATGTCTGTACAGGGTCTAACGTCATGAATTCAAAAATGATTTTATTACAAAGCTCTGGTTTTTCTACGAGAAAACCATGCGAAGTACCGGGAACAACCGCTAATTCACCTTTTGGCAGGGCTCGATAAAAGTCCATGGCATGCTCGAGTGTGACTTCATCGTCATCACCGATCATGACGAGGGTCCGACACAGTATCTTTTTTAAATCTTTTCTCGTGAGCTTGGGCCCACCTGTATGCATCTCATAGAGCTTCTTTTCTATTTCAAAATTTTGCTTTGCAGGAGCTTGACTGATCACGCTGGGAGCCCAGCCACTATTATGAAATACACCGCCTGCGCATATCAGCCGCTCCACAAGATCCGGACGTTTCAACACCACAAAAAGTGCTATTATGGCACCGTCGCTCATGCCAAGTATCCGGGCCTCACTGCCGACGACTTGTTCGAGGAAATAGATCATGTCATCTGCGACGAGTTCGTAGCTGTAAGTACCCGGAGTATCAGGCGTATGGCCATGGCCACGTCGTTCTGGCAAAAATACGTGGAAACGTGAGGTAAGTGAATCGAGATTCGGCTCAAAAACACTGGAATCAACCCCGACTCCGCCGGGGTGAAACATAACAAGGGGCTCGCCCTTACCGTGATCATCATACCACGTCCGTATGCCATTTAGCTCAACATATTTTCCCATAAAGATTCGCTCGGTTATTTTATCAATCGGGGTGTCTGATTTGGCGTGAAAATTTATGGGTTATTTGAGTTTAATTTCACGCATTGATAGTTATTCAAAAGACCCTGTTTAAGCTTTGTTTGGCAAAGTAATTAAATTTATCGATAGTAGAACTTTGAAGTCATGAATTGGCTCGAAACAGGCTACAGAGCATAAAGATATCAAACTATGCTAAAAATAGTTTCACTGGCTTCATATTTTGATTTAAAAGTATCTCATGTTTACTTTGAGGTAAAAAACCGGAAAAGCTCCGGAAATTCTTAAATATTGACGAATTGTTATCTTTAAAACAGGTGAGAGAGGTTTTTTCACAAAATGAACAAAAATATCTGGAAATGGTATTGAAAACATTAAATAAACTATAATTTAAAAAAATACGAGAGGTTAAAACTGTTTTAATTGATTCAACCCCGTTACTTATTCGGGATAAACAAGTATAAAATAGTTCCTTTAATATTTCCCAAAAAACCCACCCTAAAAGTGTTAAAAAACAAAATGATCGATCCATTAGATTATTTTGACCATGAGAATAAGTTAGGATCAATATACAGGAAAATAGGAGAAAGGTTATTTGAATTACTTCCTAAATGGGGGGATTTTCGCCGGACAAGATGGAATAAGTATTCCAATTCCTCAAAGAAAACTCAGGTTTAGGCCCACACATATACCCAACCATCAGTCTATAAAAAACCTATCTAAATGTACTTTTACTGGGAATATTAGTATCCTACGGTCAAAACGAAATCCAGGAAATCTACGCCATGGAAAATTTCACTTAAAACAGACACCCTGTTTTTAAATAATTTAAATTTTCAAAAAGTATAGGAAAAGATAATTAAACTTTTTATTGGATAATTTATGCAAATAATTTAAGATGCCTTAATTTTGATGCTTTTATTTCTCAAAATTTACTAAATAATTGTGAAATTGATAGTTTTTATATGTAATGAAATTTAAAATAATAATCATAAAGAAGTCTATGAGGAGATTATATGTGGAATAAGAAAAAACTAAAAACATTTGTTGATTTTTTAAACGATTGTTTAGAATTTGAATTTAATATTAATGAATTTAATCATAGACTAATGCTACAAAAATATATTTATTTAGCTGGTTATTTTGGACTTAACCATAATTATTCTTATAATTTATATATAAGAGGCCCTTATTCCAGTAAATTAGCTGAAGACTATTATGATTTAGATATAGATAGTAACAAATTAGAGTTAGATGATTTTGATAAAAAAGGATTCAGAAATTTTATCAAGGATAAAAGTATATTCTGGTTAGAAGCTACGACTACTATTTTAACTTTATATAGAAATTATAAAGTTCTTTATGAAGAAGCTGACCTAAAAGAAGCTATTTTAGTGAAAACAAAAAGTCTTAAACCCTACATAGACGATGAAATAATCAACGAATCATATAAAGAAATCAGCGAAAAATTTATGAACTAAATAGATGATTTATAGAATATGGAGAATGATAAACAGCACGTTTATGTCGATACTCAATATGTTTATGCCTATGCAGTTGGAAGTAAAAAAGATGAAGATAGATATGTAGCAGAACAATTTAAATCATTAATTTCAAATAAGAATCCAAATATATTACCTAAAATACCATTTACTGTCATAGGAGAAACAATTAATAACATAAAAACTAAAAATTTGAGTTCTAATGAAGAACAAAATATAATGGACAAAATTTTAAAACTTTCAAGGAATAATAGTGTTGATTTTATTCCAGCTTCTCCTTTTTGTCTTAAAATTGCTAGTTATATTAAATCTCAAGATCCAAGACTTGAGGATACAGATGTTTTAATAGTTTCTCATGCAATTGCAGATCCTAATTCTTCCTTATTACTTTTTATAGAAGATGCAATTATTAATTCAGGCGTTATAGATGAATTAAGAGTTGATAGGGCAAATAAAATTAAGGAAATATGTGATCATAATAGTAATTTAAGGTATAGAGATCTAAATATTAGAGATTTTTTTAAAGAAGATATCAATTGAAATAAAATTAAAGAAAAGTGCTTATCCTGGTGCCAATACCGCAGGATATGGCATAAATTCAAGGTATTTGATTTTGAATTGATTAAAATCAGAATTGTTTAAACTTCTCTATTTGGAATATGAAAAAAGATGAATAACAAAGAGATTGAAAAACTTTAACCCCGCTTTATTCCATAAAAAATACAGAAATTATAGTATTTATAGTAAATATCCACATCTTTAAAGCCAGTATTTTTTAGCCATTTTAAATTATTTTGAAATGTAGCTGGTTTATCAAATTTCATCCGCTCTACTGCAGTATCTTTTTCTGGTCCACTAAAGTTATTTTCTTCTATTTTTTTCATCCAGTTGTTGTAATAGCTTTGATCAATGTTTGAAGTGGAACCAATCACCTGATCTGCGTTTAAAAATATTCCATCTTCACTTAAGGCATCGTATATCTTTTTATACAATTTTTGTTTATCAGCATCTTTTAGGTGATGTATTGAAAGTGATGAAACTATAATATCAAAAAGATCCTTAAAATCATGTTCACAGTAGTCTGCAACAACATATTTGAAGTTTTCATGTCCTTTAAATCTACTTTTAGCTATTTTTAGCATTTCTTCTGAAAGGTCGATCAATGTGAATTCAGCTTCAGGATACTTTTCAAAAAGATATTTAGTAAGTAAACCAGTCCCTGCCCCCAAATCAAGTATTTTTGGTTTTCGTTTTTTAGAGTTAGCAAGATCTGTAGTTATATTGTAAAGATCATCAAAGCAGGGAATAATTAACCTGCGTATTTTGTCATAATGCTCTGCATTTTCATCAAATTTTTCTTTTAATGCATTTTTATCCATATTAATACCTTCTACTAATCTAAAGATGGATCCAGTAAGTAAATCTTTATCTTTTATTTATCTTTTAATTTTCCGGTGTAAGTGGCATAAAAGCCATCTGTATCTGCATATATTGCTTTAAAACCATATTCTTCTGCTTTTTTCATGGTTTTTTTAATGTAATCTCTTCCCCATGCAGTTACAGCGTCTGCGCATTCTCTACTGTACCACCTAAATCTTGCAAAGCCGTAAAGGCCGTACATAGAATTTGCAAGAGTTTTAAGAGCTTGCTGCTGTACATTTAATATCCTTTTTTCTAGTTCATCATCGCTTTTCTTCATTTTATCCTTGATCACTGCCCTTTCTTTGAGCAAATCCCCTATAATAGAAGGTATGAAACCATTAGGCTCTTTTTTAAACTTGTGTCCAACTTCTGGAGCTGTATAGTACTCTCCTTCTTTACCATTTTTAATTACAGTTTCCATTGAAATATTTTTAGAGATAATTATGCTTGGATACAGACTTTTAAAGTCGAATGAAACAATGTTCTCGTGAAGACCTTTTTCCGGATCTTTAACATAACCGCCCACGTAAGTAAGTCCTCTTCTTTTTGAATATTCAGATTGTGAAGGTTTATTTGGCACGACCTCGCCATATTCATAGGCTTTTCTTATAAGGAACCATTCTATCATTTGTCCTGAGGCCATTCGGCTTACATCAGAAAGGGGCTGTCCAATGATTCTTGTAAGTTCCAGGACTAAAGGAATCATTTTTTCCCCTATTTTATAAGCAGCTACAGCATCATCCAGCGAGTATTCAAAGAGTTTTTCCAGTTTTTCACCACCAGAATCCCAGTATTTCCATATTTCATCCCCTTCAATGTCTTCTTTTTCCTCGCCGAAGAGTTCCCTGTAAACACGCTCTAAAGTGTAACGATCAAGGGTTAAATGCCTTCTCATTACAGGATAAAGGTCAACATGGATTCTTCCACGAATTACTGCTGCAGAAACAAATCCACGCCTTAAAAATTTAATTTCAGAGCCGTCAAGCCCTAAATTTAATTTTATACCCAGTTTTTTAGCCCTATCATTAATATAGGGAAAATCAAAGATATCTGAATTGTAACCTAAAATAACATGGGGATTTTCAGTGTTTATAATTTCTATAAATCTTGATATCATCTCTTTTTCGTCTTTAAGGGTTTCAACATATTTTTTAGAAGATTTTTTGGTTGAAAGCACCCTTTCAAACATTTCATGTTTGATTGCCCGAACACCATGTGTTCGACGGCTTTCCATGCCAAAATTCCCGGCAAGACTTATCATGATGATTTCGTCACTATCTGCATCAGGCATTCCTTTAGGGTTTCTAACTTCAATATCGTAACTCATAACCTTTAAATGAGGTATTCCACTGTCTTTAGGTTTTGGTTTACCTTCAATTTCAAAGATAGTGATATTTTCTCCAGGATCAGTAATTCCAGGACATGATGGGGAATCTGTACTTTTCCCTTTGACTTCCACTTCTGCCATTGGGAAAAGACCATTATCTATTAAGTATCTCCTGTAAAATGGAATATCATGCTCTCGAATATCCTGAACTTCACTTAAATTTAATATTTTTTCCCGAAGTTTGGGAACGTCTTGAGGATGTGACAGGACAACTTCCAGGAGTTCTATTTCTTCTCCAGTATCCTTTTTTTTGATCTGGTTAACTTCAGCAACATCCAGAGTTTTAATCTGCACAATACATTTTTCAATATTTCCTTCAGGGATTACGTAGATGTAAGGTTTGAAATTCCTATCTAAAGCAATTATGGACTGTTCTTCTCCTCCAGTTTCTTTTCCAAAGAGCCTTACCACTGGAAGACCGTTATCTGTAACGTAATCAATGTCTAAAAGGACAAATCTTTTTGTTTCCATGGAACTTTATTTATAATACAAGTAGTATATAACTTTTGTAATCAATAATAAGCTGTTTTAGAGCTTTTTCATTAAATAAACTAATTCAACCTTTAAATAAAGTTTAAAAATAGCTATGGTCTTAACCAAAAAAATAAAATAATTCAATTTTTTTTAACCTTGTTTACTGGGCTTTACCCTCGGCACAGAAGTATCCGCCGGGTTCCCCTGACTCTAAATTGTTTTCTTTAAAGATGTCGCATTTGGGGCACTGACACATTTCTTCAAAGTTAAGATCTTCACATGTAGCTTTTCCTGTTGCACAGTAAAGTCCAGGAACATTTTCTGGATGAGATATTATTTCCTGTTCTACAGCGGCTGCTGTTTCTGGTGGGTCAGACGCCATTGTTTTTTGTAATGTTTCTAATTTATCCATTGCACAGCTGCTTTGAGCTTGAACTGGGCATCCTGGACATTTACATTTTCCTATATTTTCCATGTTAAATTCTATATCTACCATAATCCATCTCCTCCATGTAACAATAAGTGTCTCATTAGTAATATAATTGTGGATTGATTTATGTGGAGTTACTAAAATTTTAAAATAGAAAAATCTTAAATACAATCGTTTGCAATTAGTATATTAGAGATGGTCTTAAAATCAAAAATCTAAATAAAAAGAAGTCCAAACAGAGCTTTCAAACACGTAGTGTTTGATGCTTGCGAAACCTTCAAATTTCTGCGAATTTTCGATGGTTTCATGTTCGATGGCTTTAACCAGAAATAGATATTCTGTAAAATATTGGGTCATGGGACAGCCTTATTAAATCCATAGAAATAGGAAGCAAAAAATGGAGTTTAAAAAGCTGGATACCAGCAAACATGACTTAAATAAAGTATCAATGTTAATCTATGAGACTGAACTGGAACTGGTCCAATCTCTTTTTGGAAAAAATCAAAAAAAAGCTCAAAAAAATATAAAGAAGCTTATTTATACACACAAGAACTCTTTTAGTCATGATAAAATATATGTGGTAACTGGAGAAAAAGAAGAAGTACTGGGAATATTAGTATCCTATTTAGGTGATGAAATTAAGGTAAGCGAGGATATAAAAGCATTTTTAAAAGCAATGGGGATTATTGAATTTTTAAAACTTGCTTTAATAGGGTTGATACTCTATAAATTGTTATTTACAGATAAAAAACATGATGATTATTATTTAAGTAATATATCTGTTGATAAAAACCACAGGGATAAAGGGATTGGGTCTTTCATACTTGAAAAATCTTTTGAGCTTGCAAGGGAGAAAAACGCATCTCGAGTAGTTCTTGATGTAAGTCTTGGCAATGAAAGAGCTTTAAGGCTATATGAAAGATTTGGGTTTAGAGTTTATGATAAAAAGAGCATAAAATGGTTCGGTGAAGAAATAGGAACATTTAGCATGGAGAAAATACTTTAAAACCGGTCATTATTCCTGTATTCTGCACTCATCTTATTTTTTTTATTTGCAGTTACCTCATGAATAAACAGGACTTAAATTTAAAAAAGAAGGTGTTAATTATGAGTTTGTACTCTAAGGAAACTGGCGAAGGAAACAGGGAAACAATAATATTCCTTCATGGTGGGGGAGTTGCTGGATGGATGTGGGATGAGCAATTAGAAGCCTTCAATGATTACCATTGCATTGTCCCTGATCTTCCAGAGCACGGACAAAGTGTGGAAGTGAAGCCGTTCACCATAAAAGGCACCGCAGAAATGGTAATTGATATTATCCAGAATAGGGCTCATGGTGGAAAGGCACATCTTGTAGGAATATCTCTGGGTGCTCAAATCATTGTTCAGATTCTGAGTATGGCTCCTGAAGTTGTAGATCACGCATTAATTAGCGGAACACTTGTTCGAAGCATTCCCCACACCGATACATTTTTAAAACTTCTAAATTACTTAATTAAGGCATATGAACCTGTAAAAGACACTGATTTTTTTATAAAAGCCAGTATGAGAATGTATAACATGCCAAAAAGCCTTTTTAATAATTTCAAGGAAGCTACACGATTTATAAAACAGGATTCATTAAATAGAATCCTTAAAGAAAACATGCTTTTTAAAATGCCTGATGGCATTGAAAAGGCCAGTGTGCCTGTGCTTGTGATGACCGGCCAGAAAGATTATAAAATCATAAAAGAATCTGCAGAGGATCTCCTGAATGTCCTCCCAAATTCAAAAGGAGCCGTGGCTTTGAAGGTGGGGCATATATGGAATATAGAAAATCCAGAACTTTTTAACAGTGTGTTAAGGGCATGGATAACTGATAATGAATTTCCTGAAAATCTTAATTTAAAAAGCTTCTATTGCCCGTATTAATCTGTTTGCAGCATTTTTAAGTTCAGGACTAACATCTGGCCGCTTTTTTATTTTTAAGGCCATATTAAGAACTTTTGGCACATCTTCAGGAGATATGTTCTGTGCCATTTGCATATATGACTCGTCAGGCTTATCCTCCTCAAAATCTATTTTTTCTTTTTCCATTTCCTTTAAAAGTACCTGACAAGCACCCATTCCCTGAGAGGCAATTTCTTTATCTTTACATTTTTTCATCAGTTTCAAAGCATTTTCATCCATCTGCATTATTATCACCAGTTTAATATATGATCTTATGACTTAAATTTATTACGAATTAAAACCAAAATATGACTATGCAGATGAAATTTGAAGTTATTGCCTTAAAAAACAAAAAACTGGTCATCAGTAATTTAATATCATACAATGTCTGGAGGTAATTAAATGAAAAAATACCGGTGTTTAGTATGTGGATATGTATACAACCCCGAAAAGGGCGATCCAGATGGTGGGATAGCTCCTGGAACTGCTTTTGAAGATCTGCCAGATGACTGGATCTGTCCAGTATGTGGAGCAGGTAAAAACCTGTTTGAACCAATGGAAGAGGAAGTAAAAAAAGAGGTCAAAAAAGAAGAAATGGAAATGTTCTGTTACCAGTGCTCTCAAACAGCAAGAGGAACAGGATGTACAGTACAGGGGGTATGTGGAAAAAGTGCTACAGCCGCAAGGCTCCAGGATAATCTGTTATTTGCAATTAAAGGAATATCTGCCTACCTGTATCATGCAAGAGAACTTGGATACACAGACGAGGAAGTTGATGCCTTTATGGAAAGGGGATTTTACTCCACTCTTACAAATGTGAATATAGATATTTCTGAGTTAATAAACCTGGCTCTTGAAGCTGGAAAGATGAATATAAAAACAATGCGACTTCTAAAAACTGCTCTAATTGAAACTTACGGCGAGCCCACACCTGTTGAAGTTAACACAGGAACAAAAAAAGGTCATGGTATCGTAGCCACAGGCCACAGCATGAAAGCCTTAGAAGAACTACTTAAACAGGCAGAAGGAACAGGGATCAATGTTTACACCCACTCAGAGCTCCTTCCAGCCCATGGATATCCTGAACTGCGAAAATACGACCATCTCGTGGGACAACTGGGTAAATCCTGGTTTGATCAAAGACAGGTATTTTCTAAATATCCTGTTGCAATTCTTGGAACATCAAACTGCGTTTTACCTCCAAGAGAAGATTACAAAGATAGAATGTTTACTTCAGGAGTTGCAAGACTAACTGGTGTGCAGCATATTGATGGTTACGACTTTTCACCATTAATTGAAAAAGCTAAAGCCTTACCTGAACTTCCAGATGAACCTGGAGAAAAAATATTTACAACTGGATTCGGCGCTTCAACAATCCTTTCACTTGCACCAAAGATAAAAGAACTTGTTGAATCAGGTAAAATAAGGCGATTTTTCCTTGTTGGAGGTTGTGATGCCCCGCTTGCAAAATCACCATACTATACAGAATTTGTGGAAAAATTACCTGAAGACACTGTCGTATTGACACTTGCATGTGGTAAATTCAGAATGAACTATCTTCCTCTTGGTGATATTGAAGGAATCCCTCGTTTAATAGATATAGGGCAGTGTAATGATGCTATTGTTGGGATTGACATTGTAACCGCGCTTTCAGAGCTTTTCGGCCTTGAAATAAATGAACTTCCATTGACAATTGTTTTAAGCTGGATGGAACAGAAAGCTGCCGCTATACTCTGGAGCCTGCTATATCTTGGAATTAAAGGAATTTATCTGGGTCCAATAGCTCCTGCATGGGTAAACAAAGATATTATGGACTTTCTTGTTGAAAATTACGACATTCGACCGATAAGTACTCCTGAAGAAGATATTAAAGAGATTTTAGGGCAATAGTACCCTTCCTTTTTAATTTTTCAAATTGTTCTATAATCTACGAAAAATATTTTTATTAGCACATTTAAAATCAATACTGTGATCCTAATGGTTGAAGACGATAAAATAGATAAAGAATTTGAAGCAATGTTAAAGGGTAAAATGGGTTGGAAATGCTCTTGTTCGCTTGATATTGTGGATAAGAAATCTAAACTCAAAACTGTTACATGTAAAGGATGTGGCAAAGTTTTTAAAACAAATAGGGATACAGATTACTGTTTTAAATGTGATAAAAAGTAATTACTCCAATTTAAGTGGAATGAAGTACATTATATGAAGGAGGAATATTATGGCGCCACATTGTGATACAATGGACGGACCTGTAGTTAATGCCGCAGAAATGGCTTTAGAAATGGAAGATATTAACTATATACTCCCCTTTGTGCCTCAAACTGCTGAAGACGAGCTTAAAGAGGCTTTCAGGAAAACTCTCTCTGTAAGGGAGCTAAGTGAAGAAGCAGGCGAACTTGCAGATCACTGGTTTTTTGAAACTGCAGTGCGTTTGCACAGAAAAGGAGAAGAAAAACCTTATGAAGGGCTTAAACCTGCAGAACTTGACTGGGGCCCAGTAATATCAAAGGCTGAAAAAGCTATTGAAGATGAAGATCCAGGGAAGGTTATTGACTTTTTGACTGGTGTTCTTGAGGATGAAATTCAAAAAAGATTTCAAAGAGCAATTTCACTAAAGGATCACGATATAAATGATATTAGCACTGCCAGAGAGTATGTAAATGCAATGCTTGGCTTTGTTCTATATTCTCATCATCTTTACAAATTTATAATAAATAGCGACCATAAATAGTAATACTGAGTTTGTTTAAAAGGTGAAAATATGGCAAAAATAGAAATTGAAAGACCTATGTGTATATCCTGTGGAAACTGTATTGATTTATGTCCTGAATTATTTGAATTTGCTGAGGATGGACTTTCCACTCTTATAGATGGGGAAAGAGTTGGGGATAATGATGAACAGGAAATAGAAAACCCTGGATGCGCTGTAGATGCTGAAGCAAGTTGCCCGGTATCAATTATTCATGTTTATAATTAACTGGAGGTCTAAAATGAGCGATATGATGGGAAATGTGTTTAAAACAGAAGATTTAATAGAGTACCAGGAAGGCTCTGTTGTAAGCAGGGAAATCATAAGAAAAGATACAGGCACTGT
Organism: Methanobacterium sp.; assembly: GCA_039666455.1. Classification (NCBI taxonomy): domain Archaea; kingdom Methanobacteriati; phylum Methanobacteriota; class Methanobacteria; order Methanobacteriales; family Methanobacteriaceae; genus Methanobacterium; species Methanobacterium sp. The sequence goes on from JAVSLW010000033.1 coordinate 18,649, forward strand.
AACAATCTTTGCCTTTGACAAAGGAGAAGGCTTAAGCGAACACACAGCACCCTTTGATGCCCTGGTCCAGATAATAGATGGTAAAGCAGAGATAACAATTTCAGGTAAAAAAAACATACTTGAAAAGGGTGAAATGATCATAATGCCTGCAGATGAACCGCATGCACTTAAAGCACTTGAAAAATATAAGATGATTCTGACCATGATAAGGTCTTAAATCATTTATACTTTTTAAGCCCTCAGAGAAATTAATAGCTAAATTATGGTCATGAGCAAAATAGAGAGTAAATGGAATAAAAAGCTTTAAAGCAGATAAATAAATATTTATAATGGTTGATACTATTAAATAATTATGATCAATGAACTCATAGAAGGGGGTTACTCAGCACTACTTGAAAAACTTGGTGTTATAAGGTTTGTTCAATGGGATGTGGTAACCAGAGCTTCAGGTGTACCGGGTCCACTCAGGTCTGCCCATGTTGTGGATTACAATGCTTTATTGTTCTTCAGCGCTCTTTTGGTTTTTCTGTTTATCTTATACAAAATACAGCAGGTAGTGAGGGGAGACAGGAAAAATATGAAAAATCCGGGCATCAAAGAGAAGAAACGGCAGGTTAATCAGGAAATTAAATTTGACAGGAAATGAAAACTTAATCATTATATTCACAAATCCCCATATATTCACATTTTTCACATTTCTTTTTATTTAACTTAAATTCAGGTATCTCTTCCTTTTCAAACATGGTATTAATTGAATCAAGTACCTGGAAGAGTTTATTATGTAAAATCGAGTTTATTACAACCGGTCTTCTTTCAAATATTCTGGTATAATAAACAAAACCAACAAGAACTTCTTTATTCAATTCATAATCTATTAAAGCAGCATATGCTGCAATTTGAAGCGAATCAGATAGCCATGTACCTTTTGGAGGAGGAAAACCTGTTTTAACCTCAACTGGATAATATATACCATTAATTATCTCAATTTTATCTACTTTGCCCTTCAAATTCAGTTCTTCACTTTCAAGGGAAAATTCCAGAAGTGATTGAGGAAACAGCAATTCAGAAATTTCCATTCCCTGTTTTTTAGCTGTTTCCATCAATTTTTTAATCTTCAAAACATTTAAGCTTGCCTCTATTATCAGATCTTCTTTTAATTCATTGAAAAATTTATTTAAATCCTCCTGATTAGAATTATTCATGTATTTAAGCTGCAGATCGTCTATAAATTCGGGAATTCCATTTAATATAATTTTTTGAATTTCTGCAATTTCCATATCTCTTTTAATATTCCATATATTATGCTTGAGGATTTCTTCAAAACCTCTTCTAACTTCGTGGATGACTTTTCCAGTTGTAATTTCACTGTTTTGAACTTTAAGGTTCATAGTATGTTTTAAATACAGTTTTGCAGGGCAATAAATGAATTCTGATATTTCAGAGACCTTTAACATTTTAGCACCGTTTACTATCTAAAACCAGTTTAAATATTAATCAGCTATGTTTAACTGGTTTATATCTTTCTTAAACTGGTATAAATAGTATGCGTATGTTATTACTCTCTAAAACTTGAATTAATTTATAGAAATGATTAGATTTTAAAATGCCAGGATTTAAATTAAAAAAATCAAAAAAAGAAATTTCAAGTAGCCAGGCTCACTGAGATTCCTTGATTTCGTTTATCAATTGGTGGTAAAAGCTCATGAATTCGTTTATATGGTATCTTATGTACCCGATATCATCATATTCTTCTTTGGAGGGGTCCAGTCTTAATACGACGAATAAATTCAGCTTTTTATTATCGTCAATGAATGCGCTTTCATTATATTTAGCTAATTTACTTTCAATCTCGTTTTTCCATTCCTCAGGGGAGGTGTTATCTATAAAACAGAGATCAAGTCCTTTTTCCCCATAACAGCCAAGATATTCTAACATACTTTTTTATATGTTATTTATTACTATTATACTTTATTACGTATATAGCTCTTTAATAATAATTCATTGGAGGAAACACTTAATGAAATCTTTGTATTAATCAGCACAAGAATAGAAAAGAAATTGTTATCAGTCCTCTAAAACTCTAATAAATAGGGTATCATTTTTTACAAAGTGGAGGGCATTAATCTCTTTAATCGCATTCTGCATGTTTTTCTCAAGTGCTTCATGCATCACCATGAAAATAGGAACTTCCTGACCTTCATCCTTTTTTTTCTGATTCACGGCTTCTATACTAATATCATATTTACTTAAAATACCTGAAATAACATGTAAAACTCCAGGTTTATCAACTGCGGTAAGACGCAGATAATATTTCGATTTTATATCCTCAATGTTCTTTATCTGTTTAACCTCAGTATCAGCTGGACCGTAAATGTTTTGCCGTTCCATATTTTCCATTATATTCAGACAATCCCCCACAACCGCGCTTGCAGTTGGCATCATCCCTGCCCCCTGCCCATACATCATAACAGGGCCAACTATATCTCCAACAATGTAAACACCATTAAATACACCGTTAACAGATGCAAGAAGATGATTCTGAGGTATTAAAGTTGGATGAACTCTTACTTCAAGTTCACCGCCATTAATTCTTGAAATGGCCAGTAATTTAATGGAATAACCCATCTCATTTTTTATAAATTCAATATCTTCCTGCTTAATCCTGCTTATTCCTTCCACATGGAAATTGTCCTGTTTAACATAAACTCCAAAGCCCAGTATAGTAAGTATAATTAATTTCTGGGCAGTATCATGACCTTCAATATCAAAAGCTGGATCCTGTTCAGCATAACCCTTTTCCTGAGCCTCTTTTAATACTTCTTCAAAACCAAGGTCTTCATCAGTCATTTTTGTTAAAATGTAATTTGCAGTACCGTTTATTATACCATAGATTGATTGAATGTGATTTGCACCTAAACTTTCATTTAAAGGATGCAGTAAAGGGATACCTCCACCCACACTTGCTTCAAAGCAAATTCGGACATTATTATCATTTGCAGATTGTAGAATTTCCTCCCAGTGCTTTGCAAGCAGTGCTTTGTTTGCAGTTACCACATGTTTTCCATTAGACACAGCCTTTAAAATAAAACTCTTTGCTGGCTCATATCCGCCTATAAGCTCTATTACTATGTCAATTTCTGGATCTTCTAAAATATCATTAACATCAGTGGATAAAATGTTTTTATCAATTTTAACTCCTCTATCGGTTTCTATATCCAGATCAACAACTTTTTTAAGCTTTATCTTTGCTCCAACTTTCTGTTCCATAAGGTCTAAATTCAGATTAAATGTTTCAACAACCCCTGCTCCAATTGTTCCAAACCCAATGAGCCCAATACTGTAAGTATCTTTCATTCAATACCTCCTTAAAGATAATAATTTATAAAAACACTGTTTTAAGCATGAAAATTATATTTTCGATACCCTGTCAAAAACTCTGTTTTTGATCTAAAAGAATTTTTAATTCTTTCAGTTTAATGTATTCACCTATTGATTCCCTTGTTGTGCCAACAACGATCCTGTATCTACTATTTGGACCTGTAACTTTTTCTAATTTACCCCTTGCAATTATTTTCTCACCTTCTTTTACCTGTCCTGAATAAGTATGGGTAAATGAAGCAATTTCAGTTATATCAACATCCCTACCATCTAAAATATTTACCTCCTCAATTTTATAAACTGCAGGGTTATCAAATGCTGCCATTGCATCTTTTACCCTACATTTAACCATTGCAGTGCCCAGAGATTCAAATTTTTCTTCCCCATATTTACCTTTAATTTCATTCCAGTCACGAGTTAGAAGAATATCAAACAGGGTCCCATCAATTACTCCCCTGTTATTTTTACGCTTTTCATACCACCTGAACTCTTCATAACTTAAAGAGGTATCCTTAATCCTTTTTTTATACAATTGAGCCCAATATTCATTGTCGATACTTTTTAAATCAGTTTTATCCTTAATCTTTCCAAATGTTTCCAGGGCTTTTCTGTGATTTCTAAGCCCATATATTACAAAATCAATATCAGAAACAGAAGGATCATATAAGCCAGTTAATATTGATCCAGAAACTCCCATTTTAGAATAAGGGATCCCCGCATGCTCATGAAAAATATCAGACAGCTTTACAACCTTATTAAGCAAATCATCATTATTAGAATTATTCATTATCTCTTTAAGTCGTTTTTCTGGACGTAATATTTCTTTTACTTTATTTAAAGGTACACCCATCATCTTAATATCTGTAATATCACAATTATACAGATATTCTGGATATTTACTGCTTAAAAACTTGTACGCCTGTTTTGAATCTACCTTTGTATATTTTCTACCATTTTTAGATCTTTCTCCATTTTTATCAGGGACATACCTTAAAAAGGACAGTATCCTATCTTCTGGATGAATGTATGCTGTTGTGGCAAAGTATAAATCATCAATGGTGTATATGAAATCTCTGATACGGACTCTCATAAATTTTATTTAACTACACAACATTATATATAATCACGCCATTAGAGAATGTTATAAATACAAAAATTGATATTGATATCAATGATAATATCCAGACTGAATCCTGATGAAGACCTTAAAAAGGGTATAATTGACATAATCAAACAAAATAAAATTAAGTCAGGTATAATTCTCTGTATTATCGGTAGTTTAAATTCTGCCACTTTAAGAATGGCAAACAGCAAAATCAAGACATTTAAAGGACCTTTTGAAATTGTTTCTGCAGAAGGTACTCTTACAGAAAATGGAATTCATGTCCATATTGCTATTTCTGATAAAGAAGGCCGTGTAATCGGCGGACATTTGCGCGAAGGCTGCATAATAAACACTACAGCAGAAATATGTATATTAAGATCAGATAAATCCCTGAAAAGAATTTTTGACCCCAAAACCGGGTATAAAGAACTTGTGGTTGAAAATGAAATATAAAAAACTGAAGGAATACCTGCTCTATGATGGAAGCCAGATTGAACCATTTTGGGCTTTTAAATACTTAAAATTAAAAGGTCCAAGTATAGTGTCATGGATAGGCCCCATGGAAATAAAACCAGCAAAGATCATGGATTATGAAGATGTGGGGCTTGAAATTAAGTCAGGTGAAATGGTTCATTTCATAATAGAACATTTTGATGTTCAACCTGCAGATATAAAAACCTGTTATCATAGACAGAGAATATTCGTAATGATAGTTAAGGATGTTTTAAATGAATTAGGAATAAAAACACGCCGTGAAGGTGATGATCTTTACTTTAATGATAAAAAACTCAGCGTTTCTATTGCTACATGCTCAAACAGCAGCATGAAAATACATTTCGGCATGAATATAAAAGATAAAGGCACTCCAGATGATGTGGATACAATAGGCCTCCTACAATGCAAAAATGATTTAGATAATGAGAAAATCAGTGCTTTAAGCTCTAAAATATGCAAAACTTATATTAATGAAATAGAATCAATTGAAGAAGATATAACAAAAACAAAGGTTTTAGGATGAAAATAGTAATTAATGGAATTCACGCTAATTTAAGGTTCTCATCAGCCCATATGATTCCTCTCCACGAATCCTGCGGAGGGATACATGGACATTCATATATTGTAGACGTTCAGTTTGAGGGGGAAAGAACAGGGGAATTTGGATTCGTCGTTGATTTTAAAAAAGCAAAGGATATTGTGCGTGGAATTTGTTCAAGACTTGATCACAGGGTTTTAATTCCGTCTCATAGCAAGACAATTGAATTTCAAAAAGAAGACGATAAATCCATAGAATTCAAAATCATGCAAAAAGAATACAGGCTCCCTCTTGAAGACTGCTGCCTCTTACCACTTGAGACAACATCTGCGGAGGATCTGGCAGAATATTTCGCCGAGGAAATATCTAAACATCTAAAAGAGACAGAAAACATATCAAGCGTCCAGATATGCGTCAATGAAGGTGTTGGACAGGGTGCTTATTTCAAGAAGTCTTTATAAGGCCTATGTAAGTGCGTAAAAATGAAAGCTGACGAAACTTTGACTGCCGACGAAAGTCGGAAGATTTTGACTGCTCGTATAAATGAGGTTTTCTCAAGTATTCAAGGTGAAGGCAAACTAATTGGTAGAAGACAGGTTTTTGTAAGATTTTCTGGATGTAATCTTAACTGTAACTACTGTGATACTCCAATGAGCAGAGATCCAGAGTATGGGGTTCTTTTTTCAACTCGCGAACTTTTCAGTTCCATAGATAAATTGATAACTCCTGATTTTCATTCTGTTTCTCTTACAGGAGGGGAACCATTATTACATGCTGATTTTATAAAAGAATTTCTTGAAGAATATGATTTGGACTGTTTGCTTGAAACCAACGGTTCATTGCCTGATAAAATCAAGAAAATAGTTAGTTTAATTAAATATGCCTCAGTAGACATTAAGTTACCAGAACATGATTCAACTCCAGACTATAATAAGCTGTTTAAAAACGAATTAAAATCACTAAATCTATTAATAGATGGGGGAGTAAATACATACTGTAAGGTAGTTATACTTCCTTCCACAAAAGTTAACATGATAAGTTCAATAGCTTCGAAGATAAGTGATGAAATTTCAAATACCAAAAAACTGTCAATGGTAATACAGCCTGCAGCCCCACTGAAACTGTGGGAGGGAGGGAAGATCTTTGAAATTTCTGAAAAAGCAGGAGAATACATGGACGTATTAACAATACCTCAGGTTCATAAAATTCTCAAAATACGGTAGGAGGTTTAAAAATGGAAATGGAAACAAATGTAACAGTAAAAGACGCTATGACATCCAGTGTGATTACAATAAAGCCTGAAAGCAGCGTAGCTGATGCTGCATTCTTAATGACCCAGAACGAAGTGGGTTGCCTAATAGTTAAGGTCAACGATGAGCCTGAAGGTATAATTACTGAAAGCGACATCATAAACAAAGTTGTTGCGCAAGATATCAGGGCCAGCGAAATTACTGTTAAGGAAGTAATGACCAAAAACCTCATAAAAATCGACCCTGGAAGAGAATTGAACGAAGCGGCACGTTTCATGTCAAAAATGAATATAAGAAGATTAGCTGTTGTTAAAGATGATTTACTTACCGGTATATTAACTGCAAATGACATAATGACGGTTTCTCCAGAACTTACTGAAATTCTGGTTGAAAATGCTAGAATGGAAAATCAGATGGATTTTAATCGTGAAGAAAGCCCAGTACCTGGAGTTTGTGAAACATGTGGGAATTTTATGGATTATTTAGATGAAATTGACGGTAAATTCGTCTGTGAAGAATGTAAAGAAGATTTAGAAGGTGATTTAATTTGAACTATGTTAAAGATGTTATGACACCAGATCCGGTTACAGTTTCTGTAGACACATATGCAACTAAAGTGAGATCTATTTTAAGGGATGAAAGTTTTAGATGCGTCCCTGTTGTATATGGAAACCATCTGGAAGGAATGATTACCCGTGGAAATATGATTAAGATATCTGCTACAAAGTCCAACATCGAAGCTCGTGGGATTATGGAAAGCCCAAAAGTTATTGCCAGACCAGATATGGAAGTTGCAGAAATTTCAAGGAAACTACTGGAAGCAGACATTGTTCAAGCACCTGTTGTTAGATCAGAAGATAGTATGGATCTTGTAGGCATAATAACTGTTGCTGATATCCTTGAAAATGTACTTGAAAGGAAATTAAAGCCCTTAAAACAGAATGTTGGTGAAATAACAGTTAGAAATGTTGTTACCTGTAACTATGATGATCCTCTATCAAAAGTGTGGGAAAAAATGGACGATACAGGTTTTTCTGGACTTCCTGTAATTAAAAAGAACAAGATCATAGGCATGATCACAAGGAAAGATATAATAAACTCAGGTCACCTGAAAATATCTAAAGATGGGGGAAATAAGAAACCTCCCAAGGTGGAAAGTATCATGAAGACTCCACCAATAGTTATTACTCCGGATAAGGGTATAAACGAAGCCGCTGAATTAATGATCAAATTTAATATTGGGAGACTACCAGTTGTAGATAATCCTGTATATGTAAAAAATGAACCCCATAGAGTAAAAGAAGCTGATCTTATAGGTATAGTTTCAAGAGAAGATATTTTAGGGTCGTACATAAATTGATTTTCCAAAGTTCAGACTTGAAGTATCAACATTGATTTTTATGTATTATTTTATTTCATATTTATGTGAGGTGTACTATGAGAAGAAAAGAACTAATTAATGTGGTGAAATCCAGAGAAAGAGCTCCCCTGGAGTTTGAAACACATATAGCAGAACATGAGGGCGATGTTATGAGTATCGCCAAAAAAGAAGTAATTACAGTGCCCCAAAGTGCAACAATAAAAGAATCTGCCGAAATAATGGTAAAGAACAAATTCAGAAGGCTACCTGTAACAGATCCTGGAACTGGAAAAATTCTGGGAATAGTAACATCGATGGACATATTGAATTTTTTAGGCGGTGGCGATAAATACCAGATTTTAGAGAAAAAACACGATGGTAACTTCTTATCTGCCATAAATGAATCTGTAAAAGAGATTATGACCAGAAAAGTGGAATTTTTGAATAATAAAAGTTCCATGGGAGATGCCCTATCTAAAATGCTTGAAAAAAAGGTCGGTGCACTTCCAGTAGTTGATTCAAATGAAAAAATAGTGGGAATTGTATCAGAAAGAGATTTTGCAATGCTTCTTTCAGGAGTATTAACTGATGAAGCTGTTGAAGATTATATGACCTCTTCTGTAATCAGCACAACACCGGGAACAAGAATTGAAGGCGCTACCAAAATAATGGTGAGAAATAGATTAAGAAGAATTCCTGTTACAGGAGAAGAAAGGAAAACACCCCATCCTGAGAATGATAAACTTGTGGGAATCGTTACATCAACTGATGTTCTTGAATTCCTCGGTAAAAACACAGCATTTGAAAAAATAATAACAAACAATGCTGATGAAGTTTTAAACACCAGCATATCTGATATAATGGAGAAAAATGTCATTACAGCCAGCATATATACACGATTAAGTGATGTAGCAGCTATAATGAAAAAAGAAGATATTGGAGGGCTACCAATAGTTAGAGATGATGAATTACTGGGAATAATTACAGAAAGTGACATTTTAAGGGCAATAAGTGGATAGGGGTTTTATCATGAAAGTTAATGATGTAATGAGCAGCGAAGTAATTGTAATTGGCCAGAACGAACATGTAAGTCATGCCAGAAATCTAATGCTTAAACATGGACTAAGCAGAGTCGTAGTTGTAGACAAAGACGAAAATCCAGTTGGGATCGTTACAGAAAAAGACCTGGCACGTAAATTAAGGGGAAGCGGCCCTGCATGGAAGAGAAGGCCCATTGATAAAATCTCAATTAGAAGAATCATGAGCAGCAGCATTCATACAATAGGTGCAGATGAAGACGTTAAAAATGCAGTAGAGATCATGATAAGAAATAAAATAAGTTCTGTTCCTGTTGTGGACTCTGAAGGACTGGCAGGAATAATAACAAAGACCGACCTCATGAAATTTTACATTTCAAAATACGCAGGCAGATGGAAAATCAGAGAGCTCATGACCGGAGATGTGGTCACTGTAAACCAGAATCACACTCTAAGCCACGTTATACGCCTTATGGATGAAAATAAAATATACGGGCTTGTTGTAATGTTTGACAGCGAAATTGCAGGAATTATAACTCCTGCAGATATTTCCTTTGCCAGGATTGATGATCCTGAAACAGGAGTAAGTATGGAAAGGATTTACTTTGTAAGGCAGCTTGCAGAAGGTGGAGACAAAAGAAAAGCCAGAGACGTGTCCATGCTCACAGCCGGAGATATCATGAGTGAGGATTTTGTGCAGATAGGTCCAGATGCAGATGCACTGGAAGCTGCAAAGCTCATGTCCAGTGAAGGTGCCAGCCATATTCCTGTTGTGGAGGGCAAAGATCTGGTCGGTATAATAACAAGAACTGATATAATCAAAGGAATTCAGTAGGGGGATAAACATGCGTGTAAAAGATATAATGAGCAGCGAAGTAATTGGAATAGATAAAGACCAGAACATCCACGATGCATTAAAACTCATGAAAAAACACAGAATTTCAAGATTAGCAGTTTTAAATGGACACGGAAGGAATAATAAAGAATTAGTTGGAATTATAACAGAAAAAGATATTGCTTCAAGGCTTGGTTCATCAAAATACGGTAACCTCCCACCTTCCCATTTCCATGTATCAACGGTAATGAGTACAGAGGTCATAACCGTAGAAAGCAAAGAGACCATTGGGAATGCTGCAAAATTGATGGTTGATAACAAAATTGGAGGATTACCTGTTGTGGATGATGATGATTTAGTGGGAATTGTTACCAAGACAGATTTTGTCAAAACATGCCAGGGAGTGCCCTACACTAACACTCTTATAAAAGAAAGAATGGAAACAGATTTAATGACCATTAACTCTAAGGATAGACTTGTTCATGCAAGAAGAATGATTGTTGATGAAGATCTGGGAAGGCTTCTTGTAATGGACGACGGTAGTATTGAAGGGATAATAACCGCAAAGGACATAGCTTGCTCAATGATATCCTTTAGAAAAGTTGTTCCAGACAAATACCAGTCTTCAAGAATAAGAAATCTCCTTGTAGAAGATATTATGACTCAAAATGTGCACACAATTTTAGAAAGTGCTACAATAGCCGATGCTTCAACCATGATGGTGAATGAAGAGTGCAGCGGAATACCAGCTGTGGATGATACAGGTAGTGTTAAAGGAATGATCACTAAAACAGATATCATGAAATTCATTGTTGACCTGGAGGAGGTCAGCTGAATTTACCTGAAATTAAATGCCCGGATTGTGATTTGAAGATGAACATTGATTGGAGGAGGAATAACTCCTTCAACAATTTCTTTTTTCATTGTTCCTCATGCAATCTGGAATCCAGAGTGGTTATTGAGAATTTTTTAGATAAAAAACTTCAAGAAATCCTTGGAGTTAAGGCAGAAAGGCTTAATCACGCTATAGAAAAAGGAATTATTAAATTTTTTGATTTTAAAGGTATCCCTGCACTCCAGTTTAAAAAAGATGTTGGTAAAGTTGAATCTGGAACTGTAATTTACTTTAAAGAAAAAATAGAAGTTATAAGAGGCTTTCCAAAGACCAGAAGAACTTTGATGCTCTCACCAACTATTGAAAATCATTTTGAAAACAGAGTTGTTGTAGAAGAGAAGATGAATGGTTACAATGTCCGTATAGCTTCTATTGGAGATGAAATAATTGCTCTAACAAGGGGAGGGTATATATGTCCTTATACCACCAAAAAAGCCGTGGAAATAATGGATCTTAGCAATTTTTTCAATGATAACCATGATCTTGTAATTTGTGGAGAAATGGTAGGTACAGATAACCCTTATGTTTCTCACCACTACCTGGAAATAGGCAGTCTGGGTTTTAGAGTTTTTGACCTTCGAAAAAAGACTTCAAATGAGCCTCTACCCCTTAAAGAGAAATATAAACTCCTTCAAAAATATAATCTCCCATCTGTACGCGTTTTAGGAACTTTTAATGTTAAAGATGCAGCCGAATACATTAAAAAAATAGTTAAAAAAATTGGGGAAGAGAACAGGGAAGGAATAGTGATGAAAGACCCTCAAATGGAGATCGGTCCCCTGAAATACACCTCATCCCAGGCCCACGACGATGAGATAAAATATGCATTTACCTATCCATTTGACTTTGGAAGGGATTTCTTCTTCAGCAGAGTTATAAGAGAAGGATTCCAGGCATTTGAAATGGATGAAAGTGAAGAAGAAGTTCAAGAGAGAGCAAAAAGACTTGGAGAATCAATTCTCTATCCCATGCTTGCCACCATAAAGAATGTGTCCTCTGGAAATATTGCAGGCGAAGACATGGTTATAGATGTTGAAAACAGGGAAGAAGCAGAAAAATTCCTGCGCCATCTGCATGATCTTGGAGTTTACGCAATTTTAATAGAATTTAAAGATAATAAAGCAGTTATAAGAAGAATATACCAATCTACAACCGATAAAATCAATAATTTTCTTAATGGAGGGCTTTATTAAATAGGGGCTGTCCAATAATTGATTGTTATTATTAATTTTTCCTTAATTATATTCTGGCTGACAGTTGCTGGGTCGCATTTAAGCCTTTTTACCTGCAAATCTAACATAAGGTTTTTCATGTATTCTAATACCTATTTACAGTCATGCTATGTGTTGTAGCCAGTAATTTGTCCAAAATGGTGCCCATAAGCTTTCTAAAAGTGCTGCAATTATTAATAGAATTATTATTTTGGGCATTGTATTTTTAAGCTCATATATCATAACCTCTTTAATAGTTTTTAAAGTGCTTTTAATCCCATTTCTTCTTATAGATATGTATGCTTTAAAAGACTTTAAAGATATTCTAATACCGGCTATGCAGGCTAAATAGATGGCATAAAACTCAGGATATATATGAAATGACCCAATCCAAAGTATAACACCTTCAAAACCATGAAAACTTATATTTGCTGCTATATAACCAGTTGCAAATCCAACAGTATCTATTAATGTGATATAAGGATAGATTATAGTGGGACCTGTTAAAATTGTTATAAATGAATATAATAAATTATTCCACAAAAGAAAAATAAAACGGTTTGCAATTTCCATGTCAATGAATTCTTTATTAAGACCAATTTCTGTTGGATGCATATAACCTGTGATTGCTGCCACTATAATTTGGCCAAGTATTATAGTTAGTATGGAACTACAAAACAGGATTTTTCTTTTTCTTTTAACAAACGTGGAAAGTATACCTAAACAAATTCCAAGCATCAAAACTATAGAACTTAAATGAAATATTTCGATTTTAAGATGGGTTAAAAAAGCATATTCGAAAAATCCAGTAATACCTGCAAAGAATGTTAATATAATTGTTGCTGTTATTCCAAGCACTGTAAATTTATTTATTTTAAGCATAATAACCATTATTTATCATTAAAAATTGGAATGGAGGTCTAACCTCCAATTTTTATCTTCTGAATCTTCTTTGTCCACGTTGTTGTGCACGTGCTGCTGGAATACCGTAAATGGGCGCATTACCTCTAATACTCCACGTAGTATTGTTTCCAGTTCCAATGGACCTCAGCAAGGGATTGGTCTTGTATATGTGAAAATCTCTGCTCAGGTTCAATGTTTTCCTTGCTGGGGTCAGCAAGGTAAACACTTTCATTGGTTATTTCCATTACCACGCTGTAGTGTCCTTCACATTGATTGTTACAAAAGACTATGTTGTTGGGTTTAAGATCATCAACTGATAATTTCATACCAGTTGCACTTAAACCTTTTGACTGTGTAGCCCGTACCAGGCCGTACATGTTTGTCCCTAATTTATCTGTGCCACTTAGAACCATGAGTTTCTGTTCTGTTACGTTGATTCCTATGTTCTGCAGCACTGTTGCAAGCGCAGCTGGCCCGCAACTGTAATCTGTACTCTGCATTACAATTCCACTGGTATCTGTTTGTGGAATTGTAACATTGACAGTATAGTTATCTAAACTGTCATTTAAATCCAGAAGTTGCATATCCACGCTTTCTGTGGCCCCATCACTTGCTGGTACTGAGGAATTATCATTTTCTACAGTATCAAGCTCCATAGCTGTATTTAATGTTTCTATAGAACTATTCTGTTCTACAGTTGTGTTGAATGTCTCATTTATCTGAGATTCAACTCCTTTTCCTCGAACTGTTAAATCAGCAGTTTGAGTTATTTCACTATTTTTGACAGAGTCATCACTCTAACACTTCCTTTGTCATTGAATAAAAAATATTCAGCTATCAAGCACACGATGTTTTCTGCTTGATAGCTTAATGGATAGTTAATTCTTTACAGTGTTGAGCGTCTATCACTCAAATTGCATTAGTTATAAACCCCAAAAAAATAATAGTGCTAATACAATTATACCTGTAATTATAGTCATACCCCTAATAACTATCATAACTATTTTCCACAGTGCTTTTTTTTCAGATTTTTCTGTTACCTGTTTAATGCCATCTAAATAAAATCCTACTGCAAGCAAGATCCAAAGTAGTAGTAAGCCAAAATCTATTTTTCTTGGGTGTATAAATAATATTTGATGTATCTGAAGAAGACTAAGTATTATAAACGCTCCAATGAGAAAATAACTGATAATATCATTTTTTTGTTTTTTATTTTTTAAATCCTTTTCTGTATGAGTCAAACTAACACCTCCTTTGTGAAAATAAAAAATATTCAGCTATCAAGCACGCGATGTATATGATTGATAGCTTAATTAGATAGTTAATTCTTTAGCGTTGAGCGTCTATCCTGATTATAAGAGGCACCCATAATGGTGGAACCGGCCATCTAAACCAGACTCTCACACCTCTGTTATATGCATTAGCCCGCTCTAATAGATGTGCACTGAAAGCTATTAATACTGCGGCCGTTCCTGCTATCTTTGCTGTAATTCCCCATGCCGCAATAATTCCCGCAATCGTAGCTGCACCATACTTACCAGTGACAATGTTTCGTGTAGTATTGTTGCATAAATAAACTATAAATCCCCACCAGCGCCGAACTACTCTATTTACTCCACCTTTTCCTCGTATAGTCTGCAATGTTTCTGTTGTCAAAGTTTGGTTTTCTGCCTGTACAGTACTTGTATTTGTATTGTTGGCCTGTTCTGATGTCTGATTAAGGGAACCGCTTATCACTAACACGTTCCCGGTGAAAATTGCACTGAACTCTTCTCTGCTCAGTACAATGTTTCCCTTGCTTGGGTCAGCAAGATAAACGCTTTCATTGCTTATTTTTCTGATTACACTGTAATGGCCTTCGCCATCCAGTATAATATGCACGATGTTATTAGGTTTAAGATCATCAACTGATAATTTCATACCAGTTGCACTTAAACCTTTTGCTTTCGCTGCTTCTGATAATCCGTGCATTGTTGTCCCTGATGTATCTGTGCCAGCGAGGACCTTGAGATCCCCTTCTGTTGCGTTGATTCCCATGTTCTGCAGCACTGTTGCAAGCGCTGCCGGTCCACAACTGAAATCAGTGCTCTGCATTACAATTCCAGTGGTATCTATTTGTGGAATTGTAGCAGTAACATTTTCTGCACCTGTAGTATCGTTTTCTGAAACCACAGAATCTAAACCCTCATCTAAAAGCTGCGCATCTGCACCTGTAGCCTCTGCTGGTACAGGATCATTGCTCATTGTAGTATTTGTACTTGACACATTCGCAGTCAACGTTTCATTATCTATTCCTGTTGTTTCTCCACTTTCAACTGCTTCTACTAATTCAGATGCAGATGCAACATCTGCACCCTTTCCTTTAACTGCCATTGTATCGGCAGTTTCACCATACTGTGTAGCAATTGCTGGTGTCACTCCAATAATGAGTGCCACAAGCAGAACTGCTACCAATTTATACATTATTCATGCCTCCTTTATATTCACAATTTTTTGTCTGTAAAATAACTTCCTGTTATCTTACAATTTTTTGGTCTGTAAAATCATCTTATATAAAGGTTGTGGGTTTAACACTGTATAAAAACGTAAAATTTGTTCTAACAGAACAATTTTGTCCTAACAGGACACTATTGTTCTAAGAGGACCTAAAAATTTAACACCCACAACATAAACGTTTAAATAGTTTAAATTACATACCAAAAGGTTTAGTTTAAGAATTCTTCAGGATATGGTTTGAATTTCACCTTTACAGTAAGATATTTACCGATAAAAAAGTTTTCTTCTATGCGAAATGTTTAATTTGATAAAAAGCGTTAAAAAAGCATCGATACTTAAAAACAGCGATATTTTGAAGTTTCTGTCTTCAATATCATACCTACATATTTTTCTAAATTTTGATAAAAGACTGGAAAAGCTTTTATTGGTTATGACAATGCTTTTATCAAATTTATATTATATTCTGTTTGATATGTTAATTATTAAATTAATTATTTTACTTTTTTTTGATATTTTTGTTGTATAAGTGAGTACTATCTAATATTTATGCTATTGGAGTATTTTTAGCGCCCTATTTTCCGGGTACTAACATAAAATTTAAATATGAAAAGTATTAAACCACTCATTAATGTTAATTTATGAAAAAAATGATATTGAGTGATAACATGAGTAAAGAGACAGAAGAAATAATAAGGGACACAGCACTTAAAATTTTTGCAGAAGAAGGTTATGTAGGAGCTAAAACCCGTGTAATTGCTGAAAGTTCTGGTTTCAGTGAGATGACCCTTTTTAGAAAATTTAAAACCAAAGAAAATCTTTTTAATGCAATTTTAATGGAGCAGAAGGAATATTTATTAGGAGAAGCTTCTCTTCTTTTCAGTGCTAATAAAACAGGAAATCCAGTGGAATCTTTTAAACTTTTAATCCAGCATGTATACAAATTAATGGAAGAAAACTTCCATTTTATAAGCTTGTACATTAATGAACGGCGCAGGTTATCTGAAAGTATCCTCGATGAATTCGTGATTTGCCTAAGTCACCAGATTGAACTGAAATTTCCAAATACAAAAATAAACGCCAAAGTATTTGCTTTTAATATCTTATCCTTTCTTTATCTCCTTATTTTTGATAAATACAGGAACTATTCATTTAGGGACCATAAAAAAGCTCTAAATGAATTTATAGAAAACTGTACCCTTGTTTTAACAGCGTGAAATCTGTTTTTAATCTACATAGAAACAGGTGCATTGATTCCAAGTAGATTTAAACAGTTTCTAAGGGTTATTCTTGATTTATCCACAAGTAATAACCTTTCTTCTTCTTCATCTGCACCTATAACTGGAACAGACTTATAGAACCGGTTGAACGCACCTGCAAGATCCATTGCATACTGAGCAACTGGATGAACCCTTTTTATTCTGGTGGATTCTTCAATTACAGTGGTAAATTTGGAAAGAAGCTTAATGAGCTCAATTTCAAAGGCGTGATCCATTTTTAAATCATTTAAATCGATATTTTCAGATTTAAATCCTGCTTTTTCCAGTAATTTGCAGGCACGTGCATGAGCATATTGAATAGAGGCACAACCCTTTTCAAAGCTCAGTGCATCATCCCATTTAAATACTATATGCTTTTCAGGAGATAATCTGGCAATAAAATACCTTATAGCTCCAATACCAATGTCTTCTGCAATTTCAAGGGCAGATGCATTGTCCAGGTCTTCCCTTCTTTTTTTAATTTCAAGAAGAGCACGGTTTACAGCTTCTTCAATAAGATCATCTACAGAAATGAAAACACCCCTTCTTGTGGACATTGAACCTTCAGGGAGTGTTATAAACTCATAAAATATAACTTCAGGACGTTTGCAGCCTAATAACTCTAAAGCTATGCTTAGCTGGTCTACAGCCAATTTGTGATCTGAACCAAGTACATCAACAACTTCGTCTGAATTTTCTGATTTTTCAAGATGATATGCTATGTCCCTTGTAGAATAAAGTGATGTTCCATCAGATCTTGTAAGTATGAGCTCCTTTTCAATGCCATAATCTTCAAGAGGGAGGTATAAAACTTCATTCCGCTTTGTGTAGTCTTCAAGATCTCCTAAAATCTTTTGAACATCTCCATCCTTAACAAATTTACTTTCCCAGACATAATCATCGTGAGAAATGTTAAGCCGCGAAGTGGTAGCTTTTATTCCTTCAAGACATTTACTAACGATTTCATAGAATGTATATTCCAGTTTTTCATCTTCACCACTTTCATATGTTTTTAAAAGCTCACTGACTTTGAGATTAAGAGTTTCATCTTCACAGAGCTTCTGGTTAATCTGGAAGTATATCCTACCAATTTCATGGTCTATCTTTTCCCTTTCTTCTATTTTATAATCAAAATTAAGAAGTCCCCATGCAATTATGGCGATTTGCCGCCCCATATCGTTAACATAATACTGGGTTTCAACATCATAGCCCGCTGCCTTTAAAACTCGTGCTAAAGAATCCCCTATAACAGAATTACGTATGTGCCCAATGTGTAAAGGCCCGTTAGGATTTGCTGAAGTATGTTCAAGGATCACCTTTTTATTTTTAGGCTCTAATTGTCCATAATCTTCATTTATTGATTCTAAAACCAGATTTTTAAAATTATCATAATTAATAAAGAAATTAAGATAGGGACCTTTCATTTCAACAGATTTAAAAAGCTTGGAAATCTTAATAACTTTTAAAATATCTGCTGCTATTTCTGCAGGCGGTTTTTTCAATGCTTCCTGAAGCTCGAAGGTCACTGTTGTTGCAAGATCACCCATATCTGGGTTTGGAGGTTCTTCCACCCTGATTTCGTCGGGAATTTCCAGGCCCAGGGATTTAATTGAATTTTCCAGAGATTTCACTGCTTCTTTTTTTATAATTCTGTACATAAATTCACCGTAAATATTTATAACTATAACAACCGTTTAAAAAAAAATTATAATCTAAGCACTAAATAAATGTTTTAAATTAATTAAAGATCTGGAAATAATGAGTTAAAAAAGATGATGGTAGATCCATCTTTATTTTATAGCCCTCTTATCCACAAAGTCACATAGCCAATTTTAGGTATTATAAGGGGTGCATCGTTTATAGATACCACCTTTGAAATAATCTGATCTGGATACACAGCCACCGGATCAGGCGAAGGATTATTGTCCCCTTTCGTTACAAAGAATGTGTCTCCTTCTGGAGTTTCTCCAATATAAATAATCCTGTGAATCACAGGCTGCGGGAACCAGGCTGCTTTATAAACAATTATATCTCCGACTTGAGCTGTGCGTGGATTATTATCGATTATTACAATGTCTCCCCGGTATAGAACTGGTTCCATACTTCCAGATACCACCACATTCATGTGCTGGGCCACTATTACTCCAATAAGAATAATAACAATGTATGTTGCTATTTCTTTAATTTTCACTTTTTCACCTGAGCTTTTGACTAATATATTTGAACTTTAAAAGTAATATATCTTACTGATTTTATCTTAAGATGGCTCCATTATCTGCAGAGCTTGCAAGTTTCTGGTACCTGGAAAGCCAGCCCTTAACTTTTTTATCAGGCATTTTCACATCTTCAAGTCTCTTTTTAATTTCACCCTCATCCAGCTCAACATCAAGTTTTCTGGTTATCATATTAATTTTAATAATATCTCCATCTTTTAAGGCAGCTATAGGGCCTTTGACCATGGCCTCAGGAGATACGTGCCCTATACATGGTCCTCGTGTCCCTCCTGAAAATCTACCATCAGTTATAAGTGCAACGGATTTAATTCCCATTCCAGATATTGCAGAAGTTGGGTTCAGCATTTCACGCATTCCAGGACCTCCTTTTGGTCCTTCATATCTTATTACGATTACATCTCCTTCCTCTATTTCACCATTAAAAATTGCAGCTACACATGCTTCTTCACCATTAAAAACTTTTGCTGGGCCAGTATGTATCTTCATATCCTCATCAACAGCTGCTATTTTAACCACTGAACCTCTTGGAGCTAAATTGCCCTTTAATATTGCAATTCCTCCTTCTTTATCTATAGGGTTATCCAGCGGCCTTATAACATCTTCATCTTTAACTTCTGCACCTTTAATATTTTCTTTAAGTGATTTTCCAGTGCAGGTTATAGCATCTGGATTTATCTTATCTTTAATTACTTTTAAAACTGCAGGAATACCTCCGGCACGGTCTAAATCCAGCATGCTATAGGTTCCAGCTGGAGCTAATTTGGATATATGTGGGATTTTTCTACTCAGTTTATCAAAAGTATCAATGGTTGCATTGACTCCTTTATCCTTAAGTTCACTTGCTATAGCTGGAATGTGCAGTGCAGTGTTTGTAGATCCTCCAAGTGCCAGATCAACTGCTATGGCATTTTCAAATGCTTCCTGAGTCATTATTTTTGAAGGAGTTAAATTCATTTCTACTAACTTCATTATTTGAGCACCGGATTCCCGTGCAATTCTCATTTTTTTGGCATCCACTGCATGAGCAGTTGCACAATATGGTAAACTCATTCCTAAAGTTTCTGTTACACATGCCATAGTATTGGCTGTAAAAAGTCCAGAACAGGAGCCAGCACCGGGACATGCACACTTTTCAAGCTCATTTAAATCTTCCATTGTCATTTTTCCAGATGATACTGCTCCAACTCCTTCATAAACGCTGATTAAATCTACTGATTCTCCTTTGAATTTACCCGGCTTCATTGGACCTCCTGTAACGAAAATAGAAGGTATATCAAGCCTTGCTGCAGCCATAAGCATTGCAGGAACTACTTTATCACAGCTGGGGATTAGTACAAGCCCATCAAACTGGTGTGCCTGTGACATACTTTCTACAGTATCTGCAATTATTTCTCTTGAGGGAAGAGAATAGTGCATTCCCTCATGGTTCATTGCGATACCGTCGCAGATGGCCATGGTATTAAATTCAAAAGGTACTCCTCCTTCCTGACTTATTCCTAATTTAACTGCGTTTGCAACTTCATTTAGATGAATATGGCCTGGAACTATATCTGTAAAGCTGTTTGCAACTCCTATGAATGGTTTGTCCATTTCCTGGTCAGTTACACCGCATGCTCTAAGCAGGGATCTGTGTGGAGCTCTTTGCAGGCCTTTTTTAATAGAATCACTTCTCATTGAATCACCGTTTAATCAGTCCACTTAAAAAACTAATTTTTTTCTATTTTTAAAAGAAATTGAAGTATTTATTTAATAACCTGTTTTTAAGATTTGATGTAATTTTCATAACACAATATATTTCTAATTATATATATCTGTATGGGGTTGTAAAGTTCTGGGTTGATATTTTTTTATCGAAGATTTTTGAGAATTTCGATTAACTTTTGGTCTTTTAATCCTTTTAAATTTTGCTGGATTGAATTAATGATAAAAAATCCCCGTTGTAACCTTTATGCAAAAAATATGCGAAAGTCAGAGAAATAACTACCGTGGATATAACAAGGATCCCTAACCTCACCCAATGTAAACCTTACCATGAAAACATCTCCTAATATGCTCCAGACTTATCCTCCAACAACTTATCAACCAAAAAAAGTATGGAGATTTGTCATTAAAGGCTTAAAATGTAGTTTTATAAACCATTAATGCCCCATGTCCATTTTTTTATGTCTGAATTCGTTGTATTCACTCATTTAACCCTACTAACTATTTTTTTTACTTCTTTTTTAGTTGTTTTAACAGCTTTCTTGACAGCTGTTTTAGCTTTGTTAACCACTTTTTTTAGCAGTGATAACCATTCTCATCCCAGTTATTTATCCCCTTCCACTAAATTGCTGGCAAATGAATCAAAAAACTATGTAATTCCAGTTTATAAATCCAGGAAATTTAATTTCCCTTATTTCTCATCTCTTCAAGCTTTTCAGAAATTTCTTTACTTGTAATTCCCTGTTTTTCCTTAACTTCTAGTTCTTCACCTTTTATCAGGTTATAAACTGTTAAAGCTATTACTCCACTAACAAACAGGATAAACAATCTTTCAATTGGATGCTCGCTTGGGGAAAACCCGGGCCAGTAATTTTGAACAACAATCC
>JAVSLW010000034.1 GCA_039666455.1 Methanobacterium sp.
TATCAGTTTTTTCAATTCTTCACGGGTAATCCATTTTTTAACTTTTAAAGAAGGGGTTCTACTCATGAATAATAATTATGATCTTCATTAGTTAAAAATATTACGTCTTATACTATAAAATAATTTCATTTGTTATTAGATGGAAGCCCTTCTGAAACCATTTTCGAATTAGTTTCATGGGATAAAATAGATGATTTAGAGTCCAAAACGTCTTTCAGGAAATTTCCAGTAAATGTACCGCTCAATGCAACTTCCTCTGGCGTGCCGCAGGCTACAACAAGCCCTCCTTCATCCCCACCTTCAGGTCCAAGGTCTATTATGTAGTCTGCAGTTTTAATAACATCCAGATTATGTTCAATCACAAGTACTGTATTTCCAGAATCTCTTAATTTTCCAAGAACATCTAAAAGTTTCTTAATATCTGCAAAATGAAGTCCTGTGGTTGGCTCATCAAGTATGTACAGAGTTTTACCAGTAGCTTGTCTGCTTAATTCTTTAGAAAGCTTCACACGCTGTGCTTCTCCACCAGAAAGGGTTGTAGCAGGCTGCCCTAACTTTATATAACCAAGTCCCACATCATCAAGTGTTTTAAGCTTTTTATGGATTCTTGGAATGTTTCTAAAAAAATGAAGGGCCTCTTCAACAGTCATGTTAAGAACATCAGCAATGTTTTTACCTTTATATCGAATGTCCAGTGTCTCTCTATTGTATCTTTTTCCTTTACACACTTCACATGGGACATAAACATCTGCTAAAAAGTGCATTTCAATTTTTATTATTCCATCGCCACTGCATGCTTCACAGCGCCCGCCTTTAACATTAAAACTGAATCTACCAGGTTTATAACCTCTTTTTTTAGCTGCAATAGTTTCAGAAAAGATTTCTCTAATATAGGTAAAAACTCCAGTGTATGTTGCAGGATTAGAGCGTGGTGTACGTCCAATTGGGGACTGGTCAATAATAATTACCTTGTCTATGTTTTCAATCCCTAAAATATCGTCGTGTTTTCCTGCATTAACATGTTTTTTGTTGAATTTAGCAGAAAGACCTTTATAGAGCACATCATTTATCAGGGTGCTTTTACCAGAACCAGAAACTCCTGTGACACATGTAAAAACTCCAATAGGTATATTAACATTGATATTTTGAAGGTTATTTTGTTTTGCGCCTTTAACTGTAATGAATTTACCCTCGGGTTTCGTTCTTTTATCTGGGATTTCAATCGTCTCTTTCCCTGATAAAAATCTGCCTGTAATAGAATCTGGATTATCCATTATCTCATACGGTGTTCCAAAAGCAGTAATTCTACCCCCATGTTCTCCTGCTCCAGGCCCTATATCAATCACGTGATCTGCTGATAATATGGTTTCTTCATCATGTTCAACAATAATCAGGGTGTTACCTATATTTTTGAGCTTTTTAAGGGTTTCAATAAGCCTTGCGTTGTCTTTCTGGTGCAGTCCAATACTTGGTTCATCAAGTATATAGAGCACTCCCACAAGCCCTGAGCCAATTTGGGTTGCAAGACGAATCCTTTGAGCTTCTCCACCTGAAAGAGTTCCTGATGATCTTTCAAGTGTGATGTAATCCAGTCCTACGTCTGATAGGAATTTTAAACGCTCGTTTATCTCTTTTAATATTTCTTTTGCTATTAAATATTCCCTTCCAGTTAATTCCAACTCCTCAAAGAACTTTTTAGATTCCTTAACAGGCATTGCAGATACTTCAAAAATAGATCTATTCTCAACTCTAACTGAACGGCTTTCTGGCTTTAATCTTGTCCCACCACATGCAGGACATTTTCTATCACTCATGAACTGTCCAATGTATCCTCTCATGTAATTTGATTTTGTATCCATAAAGAGACGTTCCATCCTCTTTACAACACCTTCAAATTTTCTCCTCACGTGGTGCATTCTATCTTTTCGCTTAAATGTAAAATCTATCCGCCCTAAAGATCCATAAAGAATTATATTCTGGTATTTTTCAGGTAAATCCTTAAAAGGAGTGTCCATACTGAAGCCGTAATGAAGAGCAAGTGATTTAAGCATCTGGTTGTAGTAATTATCCCTGTTTTTGGATTTGCTCCAGGGTAAAATTGCTCCATCATTTAAAGAGAGGGATTTATCAGGCACCACCAGATCTACGTCAATTTCAAGCTTAGTTCCAAGCCCGTTGCACTCAGGACATGCACCATGCGGGCTGTTAAATGAAAATGATCTTGGACTTATCTCTTCAAAGTTTATATTGCAGTCTGTGCAGGCAAAATGTTCGCTGTATGCAATTTCATTCTTTTTACCATTTTTTTCATATAAAATAACAATTAAACCTTCTCCAAGTTCAAGTGCGGTTTCAACTGAATCAGCAAGCCTTCTTTTAAAATCAACATCATATCTTATTATTAGTCTGTCCACAACAACTTCTACTGTATGTTTTTTATTTTTATCCAGATCAATGTCTTCATCAAGACTTAAAACTTCACTATCTACCCTGACTCTTACAAATCCTTTCTTTTTCAGCTCTTCAAATATTTTGTGATGTTCACCTTTCCTGTCTTTAACCACAGGAGCTAAGACCTGTATTTTAGTTTTTTCTTCTTCTTTATAGATATTATCTACAATCTGACCTGATGTTTGCTGTGAAATGGGTTTACCACAGTTATAACAGTGTGGAACACCTATTCGTGCATAAAGAAGTCTTAAGTAATCGTAAATTTCAGTAACTGTTCCAACAGTAGATCTTGGATTCATTTTTGTTGTTTTCTGGTCAATTGAAATTGCAGGAGACAGTCCTTCAATATAATCCACTTCTGGTTTCTTCATCTGACCTAAAAACTGTCTTGCATAAGCTGAAAGAGATTCTACATATCTTCTCTGTCCTTCAGCATAAATTGTGTCAAATGCAAGCGATGATTTGCCTGAACCACTGATTCCAGAAATTACAACAAGCTTATCTCGAGGGATAGTAATATCGATGTTTTTCAGGTTGTGTTCCCTGGCGCCCTTTATAACTATGTTATTTTTTTTAGTGTCCATCTATTTTGAAACTCCCTCTAAAACAGTGATTTTATCTCTGATTTTTGCAGCTCTTTCAAAATCAAGTTTAGATGCAGCTAATTTCATTTCATGCTCTAAATCTTTAATTAGGAGCTGTAGTTCATCTTCAGGAATATTTTCAATATCTGCCATGAGTTCAATTTTATCTTTCTGTTTTTCTTTAATTGTCCTTGAAACTGATTTAGGCGTGATACCGTGCTTTTTATTATATTCCATCTGGATTTTTCTTCTCCTGTTTGTAATATTAACTGCAGACTCCACGGATTTTGTAATTTCATCAGCATATATAATTACCTGGCCATCAATATTTCTTGCTGCACGGCCAATTGTCTGAATAAGAGATGTTTCAGACCTTAAGAAACCTTCCTTATCTGCATCCAGTATTCCAATAAGGGAAACCTCTGGAAGATCCAGCCCCTCCCTTAAAAGGTTAACACCAACAAGGCAGTCGAATTCACCACGTCTAAGGTCGTCAATGATCTCAATACGTTCAAGCGTTCCTATTTCTGAATGAAGATACCTTACTTTAATCCCTATTTTTGCATAGTAATCTGTAAGGTCTTCAGCCATTTTTTTAGTTAAGGTGGTTACCAGTATTCTCTGGTTCTGCTTTATTCTCTTCTGTACTTCTCCTAAAAGATGGTCCACCTGTCCTTTAACTGGCTTAATGATTACTTCAGGATCAACAAGCCCTGTAGGCCTTATTATCTGCTCTACAGTATTTTCACTTCTTTCAAGTTCATATTTTGCAGGAGTTGCAGAAACATATAATGCCTGGTTCATCAGGCTTTCAAACTCTTCAAAGTTAAGAGGACGGTTTTCTCTGGCTGATGGAAGTCTGAATCCATGATCTACGAGAGAATCTTTACGTGCACGATCTCCAGCATACATTCCACCAATTTGGGGCACAGTAACATGTGATTCATCGATTATTGTAAGAAAATCCTCTGGAAAATACTTTATCAGTGTATACGGCATGCTACCCCACTTTCTACCGCTTAAATGAAGTGAATAATTTTCCACTCCAGGACAGTAGCCCATCTCTTCAAGCATTTCCATATCAAATCTTGTCCGCTGCTCCAGACGCTGTGCTTCCAGTAATTTATTCTGTGCACGCAGTATAGTAAGACGATCCTCTAATTCTGCTTCAATGGCTTCCAATGCTCTTTGCATTTTGCTATCAGATATTACAAAGTGTTTTGCTGGAAATATGGTGATTCTATCTATTTTTTTCACCACATTACCCTTTAATGGGTCAATATAAGATATTCCATCAATCTCATCACCAAATAATTCTATTCGGACAGGTAAAGAGCCATGTACTGGAAATATCTCTATAACATCCCCTCTTGCTCTGAATTTGCCCCGTCTAAAGTCTATATCGTTTCTTTCATATTGAATGTGTACCAGTTTTGATAATATATCTTCTCTTTCGTGTATTTCGCCTACCCTCATGTGCAGAAGATGATCTCCATAGTCTTCAGGCGATCCAATACCGTAAATACATGAAACACTGGAAACAACAATAACATCATCCCTTGAAAGAAGTGATTGAGTTGCTGAGTGCCTCATCTGATCAATTTCGTCGTTTATACTGGCTTCTTTATCAATATAAGTGTCAGTATGAGGAATGTAAGCTTCTGGCTGATAATAATCATAATAACTTACAAAATACTCCACAGCATTTTCCGGGAAAAATTCTTTAAATTCCTCATAAAGCTGTGCAGCCAGCGTTTTATTGTGGGAAATAATTAAAGTGGGCTTTTGAATTTCTTTAATTACATTGGCCATGGTAAAAGTTTTTCCAGAACCTGTAACTCCAAGCAGCGTTTGATGTTTTAGTCCGTTATTAAAGCCTTTAACCAGGGAATTTATAGCTTTTGGCTGGTCACCTAATGGTTTATAGTTTGATACTAACTTAAATCCTGTCATTTATCCTTCCTCTTTTAAAAAAGGCTTTTCAAATCAATATTCACCCAAAAAATTCTATGTTACTTCTTCAGTAATAGATTTTGAGTAAGAGCATTTGAAAAGTAATCTGATTCATATTAATATATACATTTTAAGCATCACATTTAGAAAATAATTTAATTTATATTGGCGGATATATTATATAAAAATATGGTATAACGAAAAAGGTGATTATAATTTTAAACGCTTCCATTAAAGAAATTGGAAAAAGCCTTAAAAAAGCTGTAAAATTAGATACAAGTCCTTTAGCAGTTTATGGTTCAGAAAATATACCAGATAATGCTGTACCTATGTGCTCTAATGATAGATGCGTAGCTAAGGCCATACTAATTAATGCGGTGAATAACAAAGAACCTCCACTGTATACAGGGAAAGATACTCTTAAAGGATGTTGCCCTGGAGCAATGATGTACTTTGGATTTACAGAACCTTTAAAGTTCATAAAATACTTTGTCTCAACTGGCAGTGAAAATTTTAGAAAAGGGGAGGCAGAATACTTGAAAGCAAGCCCTGAACTTGTTGAAGAATTTTTAGAATCTGTTGGAAAAATAAAAACTCCTGGAAAATACATAGTAATTCAAAAATGCGAAGATATTAAGGAAGAAGTCGATGTAAAATCAATTTTATGCTTTGGAAATGGAGAACAAATACGTAATTTGAGTAGTCTTATTCATTTCAGGACAAAAAATCCATTCGAAGCTATTAACGTGCCTTTTGGCCCTGCATGTGCTACATTTGTTACATATCCTGCAGGAATGGCTGAAAAAGCTCCCAAAGAAACAGCTTTTTTAGGTCCTGTTGATCCTACTGGAAATGTGTGGTTTCCACCAGAATATATGGCAATAGGAATGCCGTTAGAAGTTGCAGAAAGAATGCATGAAGATCTGGAGGATTCATTTGCTGCAAAAAGACCTGAAGTGGCAAATCCTAAAATAAGAGACGTAATTAACTTTCCTTAAAAATTCATTTATAATCCTTTCTATTCGTTTTAATATCCTTGATTTTTCTTTGCCTAAAAATGACATGAATTAACCAGTACAAAATAATAACATTACAGGGGCGATTAAATGCCAAATCGTTGCAGTAAACCAGATAACCTACCAGATAAACCCGGCGTATACATAATGAGAAATATAGACAACGATGTTCTCTATGTTGGTAAAGCAAAGTCATTGATAAAAAGGGTTAAATCCTATTTCAGTACCCAAGAACATCCTTTAAAAACAAAATTGCTGATGAGTCATTTTCACAATTTAGAATATATTATAACTGATACAGAAAAGGAAGCGCTTATTTTAGAGTCCAATTTCATAAAAAAATACAAACCAAGATACAACATAAGATTAAAGGACGATAAAAGATATCCATACATCAAAATTACCAGTGAAGATTTTCCAAGGGTTCTAATTACAAGAAATGTTAGAGACGACAATGCATATTACTATGGGCCTTTTACTGATACTGGATCTGTTAGAAGAATGATTAAATCCTTAAAAGAACTCTTTAAAATAAGGGAATGCCGAAATATGAATGGACCATGCCTTAATTATCAGATTCACCTGTGTAATGCTCCTTGCAGTGGTAAAATTACAAAAGAATCATATAACGAAATTATAGATAAAATTAACCTGTTTTTTGAGGGTAAGTACAGTGAAATAATTGAAATGCTAAATAAATCAATGTTAGAAGCTGCAAGTAACTGCGAATTTGAAAAAGCAGCGGTTTTAAGGGATCAAATCCAGTCAGTAGACAGTATTTTTGAAAAACAGAAAATAGAATTTGATAGGGGACTTGAACAGGACGTGATAGCCTGTGCATATGATGAAAAAGCAGCATGTGTTGTTGTTTTTTCAATCAGGGACGGAAAGATCACTGGAAAGGATGATTTTTTGATGAGCGGTGTAGAAGATGCCCTTCCAGATAAAATACTTTCAGCCGTCGAAAATCATAGATTTTCGGGGTCCTTGAAAACTTCGTTTTCGGGACATCGAAATTATAAATTTCGAATGCCACGAAATTTTCAATTTCGTACGACCGTCGAAAAAGCAGAGCTTTTGAACGCCTTCCTTAAACAGTATTATATGACACCCCGGCATATACCTTCACAAATAATCATAGAGTACATTCCAGATGAGCTTGATTTAATAAAGGAATGGCTTTCTGAAAAAAGAGGGCGTGAAGTTGATATTAGACTTCCAAAAAATGGTACTGAAGGCCGTCTGATTCAAATGGTTGCAAAAAACGCTGCCATTATAAAAAATCAGGAAAAAGAAGTAAGAGGTGCGTTGTTTGACCTTAAAAAATACCTTAACCTCCCCAAAATTCCAAGGAAAGTTGAAGCCTTTGACATCTCCAATATCAGCGGTAAGCTTTCTGCAGGATCAATGGTGGTTTTTGAGGATGCTGTGCCTAAAAAAAGCAGGTACAGACGGTATAAAATCCGGATGGATGGGCCTGATGACTATGCAATGATAAGAAACGTTATAAAAAGGAGATACAGTAAAATTTCTCCAGGGGAAAATGATAAAAAGCCTGACCTGATTCTTGTAGATGGAGGTAAAGGACAGCTTAACGCAGCCTTAGACGTATTAAAATCCCTTGGTCTTGAAGATATACCAGTTATCGGTCTTGCTAAGGAATTTGAAAATGTATTTGTACCTGGAGTTTCAAATCCCATTATTTTGCCGCGTAATTTGGAAGCATTACATCTTTTACAGAGAATAAGGGATGAGGCGCATCGTTTTGCAGTTACATACCATAAGAAACTGAGATCCAAGGAGCTGAGGCATTCTATACTTGATGAAATAAAGGGAGTGGGAGAAAAACGAAAAATAAATCTTTTAAAGCATTTTGGAGATATAGAAGGCATTAAATGTGCAGATATTAATGAGATTGCAGAAGTTGAAGGTATTAACAGGAACCTGGCCCATATTATTTACAAGCACCTCCATGGAAAAGGCTATTAAAAGAAGTTGATTTTTCAATTTAGATAGCTTGAAAGTTAACCAGAGGGCAAAATATTAATATGTTTTAAATATGAAACATATGATGGATATGTCGTCTGTTAAAATTCTTGTTGTTGAAGATGAAAGCATTGTGGCCATGGATTTAAGACATCGGCTGGAAAATATGAATTATACAGTGCTTGCAGTAGTACCTTCTGGAGAGGAAGCAGTAGAAAAAGCTGCTCTAATGCGACCTGATTTAATTTTGATGGACATTGTACTTAATGAAAAAATGGACGGTATTCAGGCGGCGCAAATAATTAAAGACAATTATAATATTCCTGTTTTGTATTTAACTGCTTATTCTGACGAGAAAACATTAAAAAGAGCTAAAATAACCGGTCCGTTTGGTTACATTATCAAGCCTTTTGAAGACAGGGAATTACACAGTGCAATTGAAATAGCACTTTACAAGCATGAAATGGAGACAAAACTTAGAGCTAACGAAAAATGGCTTTCCACCACACTTGAAAGTATAGGAGAAGCAGTAATAACCACAGATGAAAAGGGATACATCACATTCATGAATCCCATGGCTCAAAAAATTACTGGGTGGAGTCAGGAAGAAGCAACTGGAAATCCACTTGAAAACATCTTCAGAATTATTGATGAAAAAACAGAAGAACCAGTTGATTTATCAATAGATGCTCTTCTTAAAAAAAATTCAGTAACCAGTGTAAACGATAATATACTTCTTATAACCAAATACGGCACTAAAGTGCCTGTTAGCAATACAAATGCTCCAATAACAGATGATAAGAACATAAAAACAGGTATAGTACTTGTTTTTCAGGATATTACTCAACGAAAAAAAGCTGAAAAGGAAAGAGAACAATTATTAAAGGAAAAGGCCAGAAGCGAACTTTTTGGTTTTCTTTTAAGCGCAATACCTGTTTTTGCATCCAGTATTCCACCCCAAATTAGAAATAATATAGCAAAAAGCTTTGCTGACCGATTTGAAAAAAATATGAAACCTGGATTTGAGGAGAGTATTTCTAAATGCCTTTCTTTTAAATTATCACCCTCCAGTGAAAATGTTTTTAGCTGTTATATGGACTGGATTGAAGGATTTTTATCAAATTTAGGGATTGAAGTTAAAGAACTGTCCAGAGAGAAGAAACTAATAGTATTTTCTAACTGCCCCTGGGAAAAGGAAGCGCGTTACAGTCCCATGTTCTGCATTATTTGCAGGATAATTGTTATACGCAGTTTTACATGGACATCCATCAGGGGTCATGTAGAACATGTTTCATGCATGGCTGAAGGAAGCAAAGGATGTGCTTTTCAATTTATTTTATCTGAAGATACTGCTTAAATTAATCTAAAGGAAGTGTAAAATTGGAAAGAATAAAAACAGGAATATCAATATTTGATGAAATTACAGGAGGATTTCCAGCAGGAAGAACCATGCTTATTACAGGCGATGCAGGTTCAGGTAAAACAATATTCGGGCTGCATTTTGCAAAAAATAGCTGCGATCAGGGGCTTAAAACTGCATATATTACTACAGAAGAAGATGCACATGACCTTAACCTTCAGGGAGACTCTTTTAACTGGAATTTAAAAGAGTATCAGGAAAAGGGGCTGCTCAAATTTATAGAACTTGCAGAAATTAGAGCAAGAGTTACTGAGGCTGAAATAAGCATAAATATTGATACTGTGAAGGGAAACTTTGCAAAAATAATTGAACACATCCCCGGTGATATTAAAGTTGTTATAATTGATAATTTAAGTGGTTACACTGCTAAATTAACTCCCTATGAATTTAGAGATCGTTTAGATCACCTGGTATTTGAATTAAAAAAGAGGGATATAACCACTCTCCTTATATTAGACAGTGCCACTTCCAATGAATTTAATGAACTTGCCCTGTTTTCAGTTTACGGTGCAATAAAACTGATGAAACGTGAAAATCCATACACCGGCCGAAGAGAAAGAGTGATGGATATAGTGAAAATAAGAAGTACCAGAACTCCCATACAGTTCATGACATATGAAATTAATTCTAAAGGACTTGAAATATTGTCAAGAGCTGAAAAAATAGGATAATATTATTTTAGGTACTGATCCTTTTATTGGTTTATGTTTTTTGTGGTATGGGAAGGTTGGTAATTCTTTTAGGGTCCAGATGTGGTCTGTGACTATGTATACGTCATAGGAGTTCTTTTTTTGATATTTCCTGAATATTTATCCTCTTATATGTGTTTTACAAGGTTTTTCAAGGAGTTGTGTGGTCTTCAAAGAAGTATTTCAAAAGGTCACTATCTAATCTTAAAAAAATAAAAAAATAAAAAATAAAGGGTTTTAAGTCTTGAAATTATCTTTTTAGTTCTTTTTAGACAATATCATTCCAGCAAGAACTAATAGAATCGCTAGTAACATTCCGCCAATAGGAACTCCTGTTGGTTGCATTGGAACTGCTGCATGCGTAATTGGAGTTACTGGTGCAGACTTAATTGGAGTTACTGGAGTTACTGGCTCTGGTGCTGGACCTACAGTTACAGTGGTGTTTGCTTGGTTGTTTGTGGTGTTTTGATCGTAGTTGGTTCCGTTTATAGTTGCAGTGTTGGTTAGTTGGGTGTTTGAAGCAATAACTTGTGCTATGATGTTCAGTACTGCGGTTGCGTTGGTTGCTAAGTTTCCAATAGTCCATATTCCGGTTGTGGAATTGTAATTACCGTCAGCTGATATGAAACGTAGTCCTGCAGGTAATAAATCAGTTACAGTTACTCCTGTAGCGTTATCCGGCCCATGATTACGTGCGGTTAATGTGAATGTGACATTATCCAGGTAATTAGGATTAGGATTGTTCACTGTTTTGCTGATTCCAAGGTCTGAAGCTGCATTTACAGTTACAGTGGTGTTTGCTTGGTTGTTTGTGGTGTTTTGATCGTAGTTGGTTCCGTTTATAGTTGCAGTATTGGTTAGTTGGGTGTTTGAAGCAATAACTTGTGCTATGATGTTCAGTACTGCGGTTGCGTTGGTTGCTAAGTTTCCAATAGTCCATATTCCGGTTGTGGAATTGTAATTACCGTCAGCTGATATGAAACGTAGTCCTGCAGGTAATAAATCAGTTACAGTTACTCCTGTAGCGTTATCCGGCCCATGATTACGTGCGGTTAATGTGAATGTGACATTATCCAGGTAATTAGGATTAGGATTGTTCACTGTTTTGCTGATTCCAAGGTCTGAAGCTGCATTTACAGTTACAGTGGTGTTTGCTTGGTTGTTTGTGGTGTTTTGATCGTAGTTGGTTCCGTTTATAGTTGCAGTATTGGTTAGTTGGGTGTTTGAAGCAATAACTTGTGCTATGATGTTCAGTACTGCGGTTGCGTTGGTTGCTAAGTTTCCAATAGTCCATATTCCGGTTGTGGAATTGTAATTACCGTCAGCTGATATGAAACGTAGTCCTGCAGGTAATAAATCAGTTACAGTTACTCCTGTAGCGTTATCCGGCCCATGATTACGTGCGGTTAATGTGAATGTGACATTATCCAGGTAATTAGGATTAGGATTGTTCACTGTTTTGCTGATTCCAAGGTCTGAAGCTGCATTTACAGTTACAGTGGTGTTTGCTTGGTTGTTTGTGGTGTTTTGATCGTAGTTGGTTCCGTTTATAGTTGCAGTATTGGTTAGTTGGGTGTTTGAAGCAATAACTTGTGCTATGATGTTCAGTACTGCGGTTGCGTTGGTTGCTAAGTTTCCAATAGTCCATATTCCGGTTGTGGAATTGTAATTACCGTCAGCTGATATGAAACGTAGTCCTGCAGGTAATAAATCAGTTACAGTTACTCCTGTAGCGTTATCCGGCCCATGATTACGTGCGGTTAATGTGAATGTGACATTCTGCAGGTAATTTGGATTAGGATTGTTCACTGTTTTGGTAATGCTCAAGTCAGAGGTGTCTACATCTAATCCTCCTACAGGAACCTGTGCTTC
Organism: Methanobacterium sp.; assembly: GCA_039666455.1. Lineage (NCBI taxonomy): Archaea > Methanobacteriati > Methanobacteriota > Methanobacteria > Methanobacteriales > Methanobacteriaceae > Methanobacterium > Methanobacterium sp. The sequence continues at coordinate 11,972 of JAVSLW010000034.1, forward strand.
AGCTTCGGCGTGTCCAATTATCAAATTAACCAGACCCTCGCCAAGAAGGCCAAGAATCTGTAATCTTAAAGCATCACCAGATGCTCGGGCATAAGTACCATCAGGAGTTGTAGTCTCTTCATCAGCACCTAATGAAAGAGTTAGCACGTGTAGGTAGAAAAGACCAAAATCAATACCGATATCAACGCTTCCATCGGCAGTTAATTGTGCTAATATACTTTCACCAAATGCTCTAATATCTGCTACTTGCCAGTTGAAGTCTGCAATAGCGCCTCCAGGATTTCCATTCACAGAAGCTATTGCATTTGTTTGTAATGCTTCGATTTCCAATAAATTGAAACCCAATAGAGTTACAGTTATATTGGCTGCTCCAGAGTTTGAAGAACTCACCAGTAAGCCTGTATTAAAGTTAGGAATTACGCTACTATCTGCAGTTATAGCATCTACATTTAAGGACAATAAACTGATTAAGAGCTGTATACCTAAATCAAGTGATGCTACGTCACTTCCTCCACTTGATTCTGGTGGATTTATGCTTGAATAAGCAGTAGCATTTAAAAGCCCTACATCAAGCCCTAAACTTAGTAGGAGAGCATCTAAAGTAGCATTAGCACTTACGTCGAGTCCTCCATATTTGTAACCCTCATTACCTGTGGAATATACATCTAAAAGCCCTGATAACAAACTACCACTTAAAAGCCGAACTTCTAAAGGTGTACCTCCACCATTAGAATAAGGTGAATTTGTACTATTTACCCATGCACTTGACCTTCCAGCATAGATATCTAATAATATACTGGGAAGCGCGCCTACATTTAAAAGGTAACTAGAAGCATTGCCACTGTATGTGGGTAATTCATAGAGCCTAAAATTTGCAGTACCATAAAGATTAGGATCACCTGGATCAGAACTCGGAGTAACTGTTATTGTTTTTGCTATTGGGACGTAACCTAACTTATTTGCAATTACTATGAAAACCGTGTTGGTATCTATGAAATTTACAGAATAACTCCCATCATCATTTGTCAATGTTTCAGATACTAAAGTACCGTTTTGAAGGTGTACCTTTATTGAAGCATTTGCCAGTCCATTATTGGTAGAATTATCCAAAACTATAGTTAATTACGAAACTTATTTAACTGATTAATTACAGATATTCTTCTATGGCAGGGAAAAGCAAAATTAAAATTGAAAAGCATTTATCGATTAAAGAGTTGGATGAGATTATTTCTGGGCTTAAAATTGATGTTAAGGTTTATCAAAGGGCTATTTTTTTGAAAATGGTCATGCAAAAAAAGCCTATTTCACATGCAGCAGAATTTGTGGGTGTTACTAGAGAAACTGGATTCAATTGGCTGAAAAAATATAATGAAAAAGGTTTTGATGGTTTAATTCCCAAATATGGTG
>JAVSLW010000035.1 GCA_039666455.1 Methanobacterium sp.
TGAAGTGCAAAAAGAAGCCATAAAAAACAGGTATGGTGAAGAAAATGAGTAGTATTATTCCTGAAATTACAAGAAAAAGTATAACTGAACTTATCAAAAAAGGAGAGCGTGCAGACGGTAGATCTAAATACGATTACAGAGACATATCTCTTGAAGTAGGAGTAATTGAAAAGGCTGAAGGATCTGCAAGGGTTAAAATAGGTAACACCCAGATTATGATAGGAATAAAACCTCAAATAGGTGAACCTTTCCCAGATACTCCTAATGTTGGTGTTTTGATGACCAATTCAGAATTATTGCCCATGGCATCCCCTACATTTGAGCCAGGGCCCCCTGATGAAAGATCTGTAGAAATAGCAAGGGTGGTGGACCGCTGTTTAAGAGAAGGTGAAGTGCTTGATCTGGAAAAACTATGCATACTTGAAGGTGAAAAAGTATGGATGATATTTTTAGACATTCATGTTCTGGATTACGATGGTAACTTGATAGATGCTGCAGTTTTAGGAAGTGTAGCAGCACTCATGAACACAAAAATACCCTCTGTAAGTGTTGAAGACTCCCGGGTTATTGTGGATGAAGAAAATAAAATTCCACTTCATATAAATGAAAAACCTTTAATGTGTACATTTGCAAAAATAGGTGATGAGCTGGTCGTCGACCCTTCACTTGAAGAAGAAAATATTATGGGTGCCCGAATTTCAGTTGCTGTTAGAGAAGACGGCAGCCTGTGTGCAATGCAAAAGGGTGGCGAAGATCCACTAACCCGCGAAGAAGTAATTAAAGCAGTTAAAAGTACAGGTGAAAAAACAAAAGAACTTAGAGAACATTTACCTTAAAAAAAATCGTTTACATAAAAAAAAAACTAATATTTATAGGGTGATAAAATGGCAAAAACCAAAAAAGTAGGAATTACAGGACGTTTCGGTTCAAGATACGGAAGAAAAGCAAAAAGAACCGTTAAAAGTATAGAAGAAAAAATGAAAAAAGATCATACCTGTCCTCAATGTGATAGAATCGGTGTTAAAAGAGTAAGCACAGGTATATGGAAATGTAGAAAGTGCAGCACTGTATTTACAGGCGGCGCATATGTTCCACAAACTCCAATGGCCAGAACAGCAGCAAGAAACATCAAGAGGATTGTTGGAGGTTTATAATTGTACAAGTGTGCAAAATGCGGTACTTTAGTTGACCTTAAAGGATATACTGAAGCAAAATGTCCAAAATGCAGGTACAGAATCCTCTTTAAAGAAATTCCCCCAGTTAAAAGAGATATAAAAGCCAGATAGATAAAATATTTTATTTAAGGCAGCAGCAAATGTTTATAACAACATCAAGGAAACCATCCGCTAAAACAAGATCATTTTGCCGAAGCTTAAGTCGTGCATTAAACGCTGATTATACCAACAGAGGCAAAATGAGTTTTCGAGATGTTTTAATTAAAGCATCTGGATTTAAAATAATTGCAGTTGTTTCTGAGATTAAAGGAAACCCCAGTAGAATTGAATTCTACAATCAAAAAGGCGAAATTCTGCTAACTCTCTATATTACAGAGGCAATTTTAGATTTAGATGGCAGAATAAATCCAGATAAGCTGACCCTAAGGTGTGAAGTCGACGAACTAAAGGGGAAGCTCTTAGACATCCTTGAAATAAAAGAGGATGGTGAAGGCTCAAATGAAAACCTGCTCTGGATTAAAAAAAGAGACGGTAAAGCCATATTTGAGTTTTATGGCAATGATGGTTCAGTTGTAAACCCTAAAATTTACGTTAGAAGATTTGAATGAATGCCCCAGAATGCATAAAAGCAGAGTTCAAAATAAAATTTGAAAACAGGGAAGATGCAGAAGTAGTTTTAAAGACAATAGAAGTAGAACTTAAAACTGCACCTTCAGATAGGTCCTCTGTAACTGCCAGTTTAAAGGAGAACACACTGCATTTAACAATCAATGCAGAAGATACCCGCATCGCTCGAGCATCACTAAATTCATATCTCAGGTGGATAATACTGTCTTATGACATTCAAAAGTTGAAACAAAATTGTTTGGTTTGAATGTAAATTAACAAAAAAGGTTGGTGATTATTTATGGAACTTCCACAAAATATACAGCATCAATTAGCACAATTTCAGCAGGCCCAGCAACAGGCACAGGCAATTTCAATGCAAAAACAAAGCATTGACCTGCAGATTAAAGAATCTGAAAAAGCGCTTAAAGAGTTAAAAAAGATTGAAGAAGATGGAGATGTCTACAAAAGTGCTGGAACATTGCTTATAAAAGTTAAAAAAGATGATATAACCAGAGAACTTGAAGATAAACTTGAAACCCTCAAGCTTCGTGAAAAAACCATCAAAAGACAGGAAGAACGTATTATGAACAGGCTTCAGGAAATGCAGGCTTCTCTTCAAGAAGCAATGCAGGGGCCAGGGGCACAGTAGAGGTCCGCAATTGAAGAAACTTTCTGATGCCAAACTGGATGAAATCTCAGAAGCTGCAGTGTCTTCTGCAGAAGATTATATTTTATCCAGGGTTTCAAAAAAAGAGATCATCGACATTGATATTAGCGTGGAACTCATCTACAACGACGAGTTAGATGTGGATGTACAGGTTAATGTTATATTCGATGATCTTTCTTCTGCAGACCCTCGGATTGCAGATGAAGCTGCAGAACATGCAATTAAAGAAATTGAAAAGATCCTTAAATGATAATACCAGTTTTAGATCTAAAGAACAGAATTGCAGTTTCAGGAAAATCAGGTGAAAGAGAAACCTACACACCACTGGACACAGTATTTCATGATTCATCTTCACCACTTAAAATCGCAAAGGCATTAAGTAAAGCTGGAGCATCAAGAATTTATATTGCAGATTTAGACGCTATAGAAGGTAAAGGATCTAATTTTCAGGTAATCAAAAATATTAATGACATAGTCTCTGTAATGATTGACTGTGGTGCAAACGATATAGCAAGTGTAAAAATTGCACTTGAAGCTGCGGATTATGTCATAGTTGCAACAGAAACTCTTAAAAATATTGAAGACTTGAACCAAATTTTCAATAGTTTTCCAGAGGATAGATTGATAATATCAATAGACATTAAAAACAGAAAACTTTTCAGCAAGTACTTAAAAATAAGTCTTGAAGAGTTAATTCAAAAAATTAAAGAAATAAACCCTCCTGAAGTCATACTACTTGATATTTCAAAAGTTGGATCAGAAAGTGGCGTAAATATGGACTTAATAAAAAAAATCAATGCAATTGGAGGATCATTGATTATTGGGGGCGGCATAAGAGATGAAGACATAATTCAACTTGAAAAGGCAGGATTGAATAAATTTTTAGTGGGTTCAGCACTTCATAAGGGTAAATTAAAGATCAAATTTTAGTTATCAGGCCACTTCTCTAAACTCTTCTCTTGCCTTTGGTTCCAGACCCCTTTCAAGTTTCTGGGTTATACTTTCATAATGTCTGACCAGTTCCGGTGTTATTGATGGTCCTGTTCGTTCCATGGCCTCTTTAAAGTGCTTCAAAGAGACTTTTTTGTTTTCAATGTTTTCGTGAAGTGCAAGCATACCTGCCTTTCTGCAGAGAGCAGCTATATCCGCTCCAGAGTAACCTTCTGTCTTTTTAGCCAATTCCTTTATGTCCACATCACCATCAAGAGACATGCCTTTTGCATGCACCCTAAATATCTCCAGCCGAGATTTTTCATCTGGAGGAGGTACCAGAACCACTTCATCAAATCTCCCTGGTCGAAGTAGTGCAGGATCAAGTAGATCAGGCCTGTTAGTTGCTCCAAGAACAATAACTCCCTTTAATTCTTCTAATCCGTCCATTTCAGAAAGTAGCGTGTTCACCATACGTTCAACTACACGGGGCTCCCCAATCCCGGTACCTCTCATGGGGGCTATAGCGTCCAGTTCATCAAAAAATACAATACATGGTGATGCCTGTTTAGCCTTATTGAATATCTCAGATATCTTCCGCTCTGATTCTCCAAACCATTTACTGAGTATCTCTGATCCTTTAACGCTTATAAAGTTAGCCTGGGACTCTGTGGCCACAGCTTTAGATAACATAGTTTTACCTGTGCCTGGAGGCCCAAATAGAAGTATTCCTTTGGGAGGTTCGATTCCAATAGTTTTAAAAGCATCCGGGTATTTCATAGGCCACTCCACAACTTCTTTTAAGGACTGTTTCAATTCGTCCAGTCCTCCAATATCAACCCAGTGAATGTTTGGGACCTCTATGAAAACTTCACGAAGTGCAGAAGGGCTTATAAATTTAAGTGCATCAAGAAAATCCTTCTTTGTTACAAAAAGCTTTTCTAAAATTTCTTTGGGAATTGTGGATTCCTCAAGGTCTATATCTGGCAGTACATTTCGAAGTGCATTCATGGCAGCTTCACGGCAGAGAGCAGCTAAATCTGCCCCTACAAATCCATGTGTAATCTCAGAAAATTCGTCAAGGTGAACATCATCTGCAAGGGGCATGCCTCTTGTGTGGATCTGCAGTATTTCACATCTACCCTCTCTGTCTGGAACGCGCAGTCCTATCTCTCTGTCAAACCTTCCCGGCCGTCTAATGGCAGGGTCAAGAGCATCTGGCCGGTTGGTTGCCCCTACTACTATAACCTTGCCCCTCTCCTTTAGGCCATCCATAAGTGCAAGTATCTGGGCTACAACCCGTCTTTCCACCTCTCCGGTGACTTCTTCTCTCCGGGGTGCTATGGCATCGATTTCATCTATAAATAATATGGATGGTGCACTGTCTTCTGCATCCTTGAAAAAGTCCCTTATCCTCTTTTCAGCCTCACCAACATATTTACTCATGATTTCAGGACCGTTTATAGCTATGAAATTGGCATTGCTTTCATTGGCCAGTGCCTTGGCAAGGAGGGTTTTTCCAGTGCCTGGAGGGCCGTGTAAAAGAACCCCTTTAGGAGGGTCAATGCCGAGCCTGTCAAATATCTCTGGATGACGCAATGGAAGTTCTATCATCTCCCTTACTCTTGATATTTCTTTTTTCAGCCCTCCCACATCATCATAGGTAACGTCTGGAACCTTTTTTTCAATGATCTTTACAGCTTCTGGGCGCATTTCAATTTCAGTTATTTCAGTGATCCTTACGATACCAGCAGGGCTGGTTGATACAACAGCAAATTTTATTTCTCCAAGAGAAAAGGGTGTTGATACATCAAAGAACCCGCTGAATATGCTTCCAACATCTGGAAATTCCCTGAAGGTTTCCCTTGTTCTTCTGGGAGATATCAAAGTTAGAACATCACCCTTAGAAACAGCCCTTCCCATCAGATTTCTTTTGAGTATTTCTCCAGGGGCCATTATACGTATACCTTTTACTGCAGGAGCAAGAACAATTTTTTTTGCCTCTCTAATTTCAGCCTTCCTTATTGTTACCATTTCGCTTATTGATGTCCCTGCATTTGACCTTGTAAGGCCATCCATTCTCACTATTTCAAGACCAACATCTGCAGGGTAAGCTTCCCCAACAAGGGCACCTGTTAATCTTTTACCTATTATTTCCACAAGATCTCCAGGCACAGCACCAATTTTATGGAGTAAACTTTTATCAATTCTAACAATACCCTTTCCAACGTCCTTTTGAAGCGATTCTGCAACTCTTAGCTCGATTTCACCGTTTTCAGGCATACAATCATCCCTTATAACAAAATTAATAAAAACAATACTGTTTTTATTATTATTTTATGTGGACATGATTTATAAATTTTATGATTGGTAAATTGTAACTGCAAAACCAATGTCTTAATCACAAACATTTTATACTTTTTATTTCAAAATAATGTATAATAATCTGTTTTAACGAGATTAGAATATGTATCATTAGATTATAATAAATTTAATAAATAAATTACCACTTAATGTAAATATACGTGATAACATGTCCCACATAACGTTAATAGGCCCTGTAACCCAGGATACCATAATAAAAGGCAGTTTAAATTATAAATCTGCTGGTGGGCCTGTATTTTATCAGTCAAGTGTGTTATCAAACCTCAAAATCAATACCCGAGCACTTATAACCATTTCCAGGGATGATGAGTATTTATTGAAGGCATTTCCATCCAGTGTAGATATCATCCCATTTTATGTAAATGAAACAATAAAATTCCAGAATATTTATCCAGATAATGACCCCAATCACAGAATACAGAAGGCAAAAATCCCACAAAATCCGATTAAAAACATTTCAAATCATATTAATGATTCAGATATCCTTCTTTTAGGACCTCTCTGTCCCTATGACATTCCTTTTAAAACAATTGAGGAGTTATCAAAACTAAAAACACCGATTTATCTTGGAGCACAGGGATATTTAAGACATATTAATGGGAATAGAATTGTATTGAAGCCCTGGAGCGGATTTAAAAAATTTTTAAAGCACATTGACATTCTATTTATGGATGAAAATGAATCTTCCATTATCCTTGGAAAAAGATATTCACTGGGGAAAACTGCAAGAATACTTACATCTTTTGGGCCTGAAGAGGTTATAATAACCTGTGGAAGTTATGGATCATTTATTTACTCTGCAAAACTGGATAAATCATACATAATTCCTGCCTTTAAACCCCAGAAAATTGAAGACCCTACAGGACTTGGAGATACATACATGGCAGCTTATGCAGCCTGTAAACTTGAAACAGAAGATCCAAAAAAGTGTGGACTCTTTGCTGCAGCAGCATCAGCTCTTAAACTTGAAAACAAAGGTCCTTTTAAGGGAGAAAGGAGGTCAATTATGAATATATGCAAAAAAATCATGAATTAAATGAAAAAGTCATTTAAAAGCAATATGTAATAATCATTATGCTAATTTATATAATATATTCTTTCTATATCCATTTTGTACAGGCCTCTTTTAAAAATTTCTATGTTGTAATATACTTCAAATGCTTCCTGCTTTTTAGGAAGATGTTCTTTTATATTATAATCTGTATAGTTGTTAACAATAGGCATAGGCTTGTATTTAGGTGAGGAGTGCCAATAAACAGGGAATTGCCGATATTTAAGTTGTGGATATTTTTCCAGCATAGACTTCATTGCATTGTGACAGCTTAAATGATCTACATTATAATCTCCCGTAGTTGTGTAAAATTCAGTATATCCATCTCTATACATTTTTTCCATTACATTATATACCATTTCAGTAGTTACTGTACCATCATCAATACCCATCATTTCATATGAACATTCAAATATATTCATTACTCTTTTGAATGAATCTTCCCGAATAATTTTTTTTCTTTCTGCTGCCGACGCATTTTGCGGGATGTTCAGCCCATAATAATTATTACAAAGTGGAACTTTACTGGTTATGCCATTTCCAGAAGTTAATAAAACACAATGAATTTCTTTACCTTGACTTTTCAGTTTTTGTATCCATCCACCCATGCCAATAGCTTCGTCATCGGGATGGGGTAAAATAATAGCCACTTTATTAGAAGTTAATTCATTAGAAATATTTGCTGTAACATTGGGTTGATTGAATTGATTATTTTGATCAGTAATTGGAAGGAACTGAGAATCAGCGTTATTAATTACATTTAAAAGCGATGCCAATCCACTTATAATAACTGAAATTAGTAAAATCAATACTAAGAACTTTATTTGTCGTCTCATCTGTATTCTTCACCTGCTTAGATGTCCCAAATTTCTTGAAATTTAATAGTATTTAATTACATATAAAGTTTCACGCAACAAACAAAAAATACAATTATTACTTAAAAGTTGACTTGTATGCTTAGTTTATAAAAAGAATATTCCTTAAAATCCATTAAAAATGTAAAAATAAAAAAACTGAACTGTAAAAAGCAAAATAGGGTATCATTTTAAATAATTAAAATAAATTTTTATATTCCTAAAATAAATGGAAGAATCAAGAATGGTAAAACTCCTGCAGCAAAAAAGAGTGCTACTCCTACAATAGTATACTGCATTTTTCTGTCCATAATACCGTTTGCAATAAAAAGTATGCCTAAAAATCCAATTATTGCTGGAAGTACATGAGAATAGATTAAAAATCCACTGACTGGTACATCTGCCATTAAATCACCTTTACTTAAAATTAAAAAAAATGTGTAATTTAAATTAAAGTTCATCTCTTTTTTCTGTATTTAATTTGATAACCATAGATTTATATTTTTTTATTTTTTTAGTTTAGTGGTTTCACATCAACAAGCCTGGAATGAATAATCAACGCTGCCCTTGAAAATCCCGGAGGATGACAGGTAACAAGGAGTAACTGTGGTTCTTCGCTTGCCTGATAATCAATGTTGTTCCATTTTACGCCCCATCTTACGTCATTATTTGAAGTAACATGATAAGTATATTTCTTCTGTGTTAAAAAATCATTTATTATAATGCTGTTTCCTGGTTTTAATTTATTTATATGCAAAAATGGTGCATGACGGGTAGTACGATGACCTAATAAAGCCATTTGTCCCATTTCTCCAGGGAAATAACTATGGGGTATGTGATAAACAGCACCGGGCGTATTCAGCGACCATGAACTGAACTTCCACCGGGCATTAATGTCCGGCATTACAATTTCAGCCCAGCCGTTGTATTTTGGATCAGCATTAGACTCATTTATTTTTAAACTGCTAACCAGTGTATCCAGTGAATTTCCATTTACTTCACCTGGAGCTGTTAAAATTATGCCGTAAATCAGGTTATTTTTCTTAATCCAAACTTCTTTTCTTTGTTGTGTTCCATTTTCTCCAGTAACATTGTAATCACGTTTATAGGCAGCTGTTCCATTTACTGTAACGTTTTTCTCTGATACAAGCAGAAAATTTTCATCTATAGTTCCTGCTGCATCTAAATTAAGGCGACGGGCTAAATCATAGTTAGGTGGTGTTCTTAATTTGAAAACTTTAACCTTTAATCCATTAGCATCTGTAAACGACACCACATTAGAACCTGTACCATTTGTTTCATTCCATGTATCTGGATAATCAAAAGAAATTTCTCCATTATCAAAATGTTTAGTCCCAATACCTGCAATTTCACCATCTTCTGGTTCAAATGCAAAAATGACAATAATTAATAAACCCAGGATAAGAATCATATACCTATTCAAATTATTAACCACCTATTTTTATGTCTCTATACTCATTTCTTCATCATTCTTATTGTATTTATATTTTTGGCCAACCCAGTATATAATCATAACTAATATGAATTTTATATTAAAATATACATGAGGTCCTTTCTAAGACCGATAAACATCAATTAAAGCTATAAACTAAAACAGGGATAATTAAATTAATATAAGATGGAAGGTTGTCTTGGAACTTAAAATCTGAACAAAAATAAGCGAGGATAGATCTTTCAAACACGTAGTGTTTGATGCCTCGAACACGAAGTGTTCGACGGCTTTCAAAATTCTCCGAATTTTGACTGCCCGAAAATCGAAGATTTTCGACGGCTTTCAAACACGTAGTGTTTGATGCAGGAGAAAACCCACAAAATCCACGATTTTGGGGCCTTCGAAAATCTTTGATTTTCGATGCCCCGGAAATTCGTAGAATTTCCGAGGGCCCCGAACACTCCGTGTTCGTGGGCTTTCGTTTTCTCTGCCTTACAGAACTTTGTTCTGTGGCCCCAAAAAATCGAAGATTTTTTGACGGCCTCGAAAACCTACGGTTTTCGACGGCTTTATAACCAGAAATAAATATCATGACTGCTAAAGTGTCTGGTTATAGACAGCCTCATAGAATTATCTAATCTGGTGAGAATATGGGAGAAATAAGGATCATTTCATGGAATGTAAATGGATTAAGAGCTGTGCACAGGAAAGGATTTCTTGAATGGTTTAAAAGTGAAGAACCCCAAATACTGTGCCTTCAAGAGACCAAAGTTTCCTATGATCAGCTGCCCAGGGCTTTAAAAAGAGTTGATGGATACTATCCTTACTTTTGCCAGGCAGAAAGGAGAGGGTACAGTGGTGTGGCTATCTACTCAAAAATAAAACCAAAAAAGGTAGAATATGGATTTGGAATTCCAAAATTTGATAGTGAAGGAAGGATTTTAATTGCTGACTATGAAAAATTCGTTTTATTGAACATATACTTCCCCAACGGTAAGATGTCTAAAGAAAGACTTGATTACAAACTGGAATTTTACGAGGCACTTCTTGATCACGCAAACAGGCTAAAAGCAGAGGGTAGAAACATAGTTATTTGCGGAGATCTAAATACTGCACATAAAGAGATAGATCTTGCAAGGCCAAAAGCTAACGAGAAAATCTCTGGATTTTTACCTGTTGAGCGAGCGTGGATTGATAAATTTCTTAAAAACGGATATTTAGACACTTTCAGAATGTTTAATAATGAACCTGAGCAGTATACCTGGTGGAGTTACAGGACCAGAGCAAGAGAACGGAATGTTGGGTGGAGACTTGATTATTTCTTTGTAAATGAAGAATTTAAAGATAAAGTAAAGTCTGCAGGCATACTTGATGAAGTTATGGGTTCTGACCATTGTCCGGTGGACTTAGAATTAGAATTATAAAAAAAGATAAATTAAAAACTATATAAAAAGGAATCATTAATGATTAAAGACACACTGGATACGTTAAAATCAAGAAAGTGGTATAAAAACAGGGTAGAACATATTGAAACCTTAAAACCACAGGAAGCAGTCTATGGAGAAACCAGAGCAATCTTACCACAGTATATAAAAAATTATTTATCAAGAAAAAACATCCGTCTTTACAAGCACCAGTGCAAAGTAATAGATATCCTGCGTAAGGGAGATAATGTAATTATAACCACCCCCACAGCTTCAGGTAAGACCCTTTCTTTTAATATACCTATTTTTGAGAAATTAGCCAGTGATACTGATGCAACAGCACTTTACATTTATCCAGCCAAGGCCCTTGCTAATGATCAGCTTAAATACATGAAGGAACTTGAAAAATACTGTGGAATGGGCATGAATCCCGAAGTATACGATGGAGATACAGATAGAGAGAAAAAAAGGAAGATCAGAAAAACTTCAAGAATAATAGTAACCAACCCCTATGAGATGCACAACGTTCTTCCATGGCACCACCAGTGGGAAAAGTTTATAGGTAACCTTAAATATGTTGTTGTTGACGAAGCACATCAATACAGGGGCGTTTTTGGATCTAATGTGGCGTTTTTAATCAGAAGATTTCTAAGAATCTGCAATTATTATGGTTCCAATCCTCAGTTTATTTTATCAACAGCAACACTTGCAAATCCTCAGGAGTTTAGCGAAAAATTAGTGGGCCTTAAATTCAGTTTAGTATCTGCTGATAGCTCGCCTAAAGGTAAAAAACATTTTATATTTTATAATCCTTATTATGATGGTTCTGGAAAAACCACCACTCATTTAGAATCCCAAAATTTATTCCAGCTCTTTCTATTAAATAATTTACAGACCCTCTGTTTTGCAACATCCCGTAAAATGGCAGAATTGATTGCAAGGCGTTCCAAAAAGGAAATTGCAGAAATTGATGAAAGTCTGGCAGGTAAAATTTCAGCTTACCGGGCGGGTTATCTTGCAGAAGACAGGCGTAAAATAGAAAATGGGCTTAAAAAAGGGACTTTAAAAGGTGTTACTGCTACTAACGCGCTTGAATTAGGAATAGATATAGGTTCTTTAGATAGTGTGATAATTTCAGGCTATCCTGGAACTTTGATGTCCATCTGGCAGCAGGCAGGTAGAGCAGGTAGAAGAACAGATGATTCCATTGTTGCTTTTGTGGCATTTCAGAATCCACTTGACCAGTATTTTATGAAGCATCCACAGGTTTTCTTTGACAAACCTCATGAACATGCTATAATTGATTTATCCAATCCACAGATTATTTCAGGACATTTAATGTGTGCTGCAAATGAAATGCCAGTGCGCCCCGAACTGATTAAAATTGACTTTGAAAACGATGTTTGCAAACACCTCAAGTCTTTAAAAGAGAAAAAATTAATTGAAAAATCTGGTTCTGGATGGATTTACTCTGGCTCAGATTATCCTCCATTTAAGGTAAATCTTGGAAACATATCTTCAGAAACTTTTAAAGTTTACCATAAAGGTCAGGTTCTTGAAACAATGGATAAAAGACAGGCTTACACCGAAGCACACCAGGGAGCAGTACTTATAAATAAAGGAGAGACTTACATTGTGCACGATTTCAATTTAGCCAAAAACACTATAAAAGTGGTTAAAAAAGACGTGAACAGCCATACCACTGTTCAAAAAGATATTGAAATAAATGTATTAAAAACTACAAAAGAGAAAAATGTAGGGAACCTTAAAATTTCATTTGGTGAATTAAAAGTAAGCGAATCATATCCTAAGTACAAGGTAATTGAAAAAAGTAAAGTGGTAAGCGTAAGGAATCTAAAGTTACCTCCAATTCAATTTAAAACCAAAGGAATGTGGTTTACATTACCTGAAAACCTTAAAGAAGATGTTGAATCTGCTATAAGTGGTAAAGAAGTATTTGAAGGAGGTATTCATGGGCTTGAACATGCTATGATTGCTGTTATTCCTTTTCATGTGATGTGCGATAGATTTGATATTGGAGGAGTTTCCACAGCCTATCACGAAGATACTGAAATGGCAACAGTTTTCATTTATGATGGGTTTGAAGGAGGTATAGGTTTAACATGGAAAGCATTTGACCTGATTGAAGAAATAACTTTGATGACACAGGAACTTGTTAAAGACTGTACCTGTGAAGAAGGCTGTCCAGCATGTATATACTCACCAAAATGTGGAAATGATAACAATCCCCTGAATAAAGAAGGAACTCTTTTTTTACTGGATCAAATACTTCATTTAATGGAAATAGAAAGATAATAGGGATTAATTATGGTAAACAGGAGGCAGGAAGGATTAAAACTCTACAGAAAAGGCCATATTGAAATTGAATTAATTGAAGAGGATTTAATGATTTTTAATGTAGAGAGCTCTGGAAAGAATGTCTATCAGGTTAGCATGTATGAAAACATGTGGCTATGCGACTGTGATGATTATCAGTGGCGCAGCGAAAAAGAACCTGGAAGCTATATCTGCAAGCACCTTTGGGCGGTCTTTTTTAAAGTTGCAGAATTAGAGATGAAATAAAACTGAATTTATATATCTATTTAGAGTTAAGCATCTCAATTTTGTTTATTAACTGTTCATTTTTAAGCTTAAACAAATCAAGCGCTTTTTTGTTATTGTTGTTATATTTTTCAAGTGCAGTGGATATATTTGAAGCTAACTCTGCATATTCTGCCTTAAACTTGTACAAGTACACCCTCTAATTTTTCCAGATCTTTTATTTCATCGCTTACCTGCTAAAGTCATATTAAAAATAAGTTCAAGTTATATTCGTTACTATAATTTAATAATACTAAATAATAAAATTAATATGTATTGTTTAAAGTATTTTAAAGAAGTTTAATAACATGAATATTGGAGGTGAAAATTTGTTAAGTGTCATTAAAGTACTTATTATTGAGGATAATGCTGCAGACATCCGTTTAATAAGCGAGATGTTTAAAGAGATTTCAAAACCCCGATATGAGTTAATTCACTTTACAACTCTTCAAGAAGGACTTATATATCTTGATAAACACCAGGTTGATATTTTACTTTTAGATCTTAGTTTACCTGACAGTGTGGGATGGAAAACCTTTAAAAAAGCACATAAAAGTGCACCGAAAGTGCCAATTGTTATATTAAGTGGCTTAAACGACGAAGAAATGGCCTTAATGGCTGTACGTGAAGGTGCTCAGGATTATCTAATGAAAGGAGATATCAACAGTAAATTGCTTTCAAGATCCATAAATTATGCAATAGAACGTAAAAACGTTGAAAAAGAATTGATTAAAAGTAGAGATGATTTAATTGAATTAATCAATAAATATACTGAAGAATTAAAAAAAAGAGGCATTGGAGAAATAGATGATGTGAAAAAAAGATTAGAGGAAAAAATCCAATCATTTGATAAAATAAGTATTCATTCTACCGGAAAAGAAGAAACCCACAGCAATATAAGACTCTTTAATGAAAGAGTTCCCAAAAGCCTATGGTTAAAAGTAGCAGAAGACTTTAAAGTAGCGAATAATAAATTATCTGTCAGTGAAAAAGATATTAAAGTCCAGTCTGCAGAGTCAGGCGATCTTGAAAATCTGGTGGAAATAATAAAAGAATTAGGTGAAAGAGGCTATTTTGTAGAGGAACACTATGTTTTAGATTTGAATTTAAATCCAAATACATGAAAAGACATCAAATTACATCAGTCAACTGTTACGCATTTAGCCAGGTTTTTAGGTTTATCCGGGTCAATACCTCTTAAAACACTTATATGGTATGATAAAAGCTGTAGTGGTATCACATAGGGTATGGCTTGAAACATTTCATCAATTTCATCTTCAAATCCAATAAAGTCGTGGACTTTAGATTTCAAAACATCATCTTCCAGAGATCCAAGACCTATTATTTTAGCTCCCCTTGATTTTACTTCTTCTACACTGCTCAATGTTTTATCATGGCTTTTACCTGGAGGTGCAACTGCTACTACTGGAACATTATCATCTATAAGTGCTAAAGGCCCATGTTTTAGCTCACCTGCAGCGTAACCTTCACCATGAATGTATGTTACTTCTTTAAGCTTCAGTGCACCTTCAAGAGCGGTGGGATAGGAAAAACCCCTTCCAATAAAGAAGAAGTCAGAAGCATCCTTGTATCTTTGAGCAATTTCTTTAATTGAATCTTCTTTTTCAAGCGCACTTTCCATGTATTGCGGAAGGTTATTTAATTGTTCCAGTAACTCTTCTTTTTTGCTCATAAATATAGCAAGTAAATAAATACATGTTAATTGACTTACATAGGTCTTTGTTGCAGCAACACCAATTTCTGGACCTGCTCTTGTATATATAACATACCCTGCTTCCCTTGTTACTGTACTTCCAAGCACGTTAACAATAGCAAGACTTTTTGCCCTGCGATTTGCATGTCTTAAAGCTTTAAGTGTGTCTGCAGTTTCTCCTGATTGGGTTATAACTATTACCAGTGTTTTTTCATCCAGAGTTCCTGCAGAATATTCAAATTCAGATGCAAGAATTACATCTGTTGGAATTTCAAGCAGATTTTCCAATAAATATTTGCCTGTTAAGGAAGCATGGTATGATGTGCCGCAGGCTACAAAACATACTCTATTGAACTTTGGAAATTCCTGTACAATTTTTTTAATTTCAGATGCTTCAAGAAGAGTATTTTTAACGGCTTCAGGCTGTTCATGTATTTCCTTTAACATGAAATGATTGTAACCTCCTTTTTCTGCCATGTCTGGAGTCCAATCTACTGTATCCAGTTCTTTTTGGACTATGTTACCGTCAGCATTTTTTATAACAATTCCATCCTCATTTAAAACAACTATTTCGTTATCTTCTAAATAAATAACTCTGTTTGTGTGCTGTAAAATAGCAGGTGCGTCAGAAGCTATGAAAAATTCAGTTTCACCTTTTCCAACTATAAGGGGACTTTCTTTTCTAACCCCCACAACTTTATCTGGTTCTTCAGAGGAAATTGCTGCAAGCGCGTAAGAACCCTTTAGATTTTTTACTGCAAGTCGTACTGAATCTTCTAAATCATTTCCTTCATCCATATATTTTTCTATAAGGTGCGGAATCACTTCAGTATCGGTTTCAGATTTAAAAACGTGCCCTTTTTCTATTAATTCATCTTTTAGTTCTTTATAGTTTTCTATAATTCCATTATGCACCACGGCTATTTTATTTTTACAGTCTGTATGGGGGTGAGCGTTTTCTTTTGTTGGAACGCCATGGGTTGCCCATCTAACATGTGCTATTCCCATTTTCCCTGCTAAATCTGTCAGATTTAAATTCTCCTGAACGTCATCAATCTTACCACTGTCTTTTTTAATATCTATTTCACTTCCAGAAGTTGCTATGCCTACAGAATCATAACCTCTGTATTCTAATCGTTTTACACATTCTAAAAGTACAGGGGCAGCTTTTTTATTGTCCAATATACATCCTATTATTCCGCACATGGTTTCACCGAATGGCGTTAATTAATCATAGTTATTTTTATTCTTTCAACCAATAACACTTAATTGTAATTATATGTATATATATTTGATACTTATGAACTTAAATATAAGGAACGGAGTTAAACATGAATATCAAAATTGGAAAGCTGATATATCAGGGAAAAGCTAAAAGTGTGTATGAAACTGATGACCCTAAAAAAGTAGCTGTAGAATTTAGAGATGATATTACTGCAGGAGACGGTGCTAAAAAAGATAAAATCAATCAAAAAGGCTACTGGAACTCAATAATTTCAGCAAAATTCTTTGAAATACTTGAAAACGCCGGGATAAAAACCCAGTATATAAAGCTCATAAAACCGGGCTGTATGCTTTCATGGAAGCTTGAAATGATCCCCCTTGAAGTAATAACCAGGAATATAGCTGCTGGAAGTTTGCTTAGAAATTATCCATTTAAACCAGAACAAACATTCGATCCCCCAATTATACAGATCGACTACAAAAGCGACGAATATGGAGATCCAATGTTAAACGACGATATTGCAATTGCACTGGGTCTTACGGATAGAGAAAAACTTAAAATTATAAGGGAAACCACTTTAAAAATTAACAGAGTTTTAAAGGATTTTCTGGAATCTAAAGGACTTCTATTCCCTGACTTTAAAATTGAGTACGGTTACAATGATGAGGGAAACTTAATTTTAGGAGATGAAATAAGTCCAGATACCTGCAGGTTCTGGGACAGTGAAACATGCGATGTTCTGGACAAGGATTTATTTAGACAGGGAGAATCTGGAGTTATCGATGCTTATAAAAGAGTTGCTACAATAATACTTGAGGAAGAAGATAAAAAAAGATGGAATGTTGAATTTTAGAATTCTGGTGATTCTATGAAATACGATGCTGAAGTTAAAATAAGCCTTAAAAAAGGCATGTTAAACCCTGAAGCTTCAACAATACAAAGAGCGCTTGCTCTTTTAGGATACAAAGTTGAAGACACAGATACCATCAAAATAATTAAGTTTACAGTTGATGAAAAAAATGAAGAACTTGCCCTGGAGAAGACAGAGGACATGTGTCAGAGACTTCTCTGCAATCCTGTAATTCATGATTATGAAATTAAAATAACCAGTAAATTATTGTAACTATATTGAGGAAAAATAATGAAAGTAGGAATCATACGTTTTCCAGGTTCAAACTGCGATAGAGACGTCTTTCATGCCATTAAACTTGCAGGAGGAGAACCTGATTACATCTGGTGGAACCAGAGAGATTTAACCGATTTTGATGCCATCGTAATCCCTGGAGGATTCTCTTATGGAGATTATTTGAGGGCTGGAGCAATAGCAAGCATCACCCCTGTTATTGAAGGCGTTAAAGATGTAGTTAAAGAAGAAAAACCAGTTCTTGGAATCTGCAATGGTGCCCAGATACTTGCAGAGGTGGGCCTGGTCCCCGGAGTTTTTACAAACAACAAAAATGCCCGATTTATCTGTAAAAGAGCTGAATTAAAAGTCAGTTCAACAAGAACCCCATTTACAAGCATGTACAAAAAAAATGAAATAATAGAAATGCCCATAGCACATGCTGAAGGCCGTTACTACAGTGGAGAAATTGAAAAACTTTATGAAGAAGACCAGATTGTGCTGCAGTTTGAAGGAGAAAACCCAAACGGATCTATGGAAGCAATTACAGGAGTCTGTGATGAAAGCGGACTCATCTGTGCAGTAATGCCCCACCCAGAAAGAGCTTCTGAAGCAGTTTTAGGTTCAGATGATGGTTTAAAATTCTTCAAGGGAATGGTAAACTTTACAAAGTGGTGAATACATGGTTGTTTATTTAGTGGGCGCGGGCCCTGGAGATCCAGAGCTAATCACTCTAAAAGCAGTTAAAGCATTGAAAGAAGCTGATGTAGTATTATATGATAAACTTGCAAATGAAGAAATTTTAAATCATGCAGAAGGTGCCCGGCTCATTTATGTGGGTAAACAGGCAGGACATCACTCTAAGAGTCAGGATGAAATTAATAAAATTCTGGTTAAAGAAGCAAAAGAAAATGATACTGTTGTAAGGCTTAAAGGAGGCGATCCATTTGTATTTGGAAGGGGTGGCGAAGAAATACTTGTCCTTGTGAAAGAAGGGATAGATTTCAAGTTAATTCCGGGTGTAACTTCAGCAATTGGTGTTCCTACAACAATTGGGCTTCCAGTTACCCATAGAGGTGTTGCAACTTCATTCACCATCGT
Source organism: Methanobacterium sp. (assembly GCA_039666455.1). Lineage (NCBI taxonomy): Archaea > Methanobacteriati > Methanobacteriota > Methanobacteria > Methanobacteriales > Methanobacteriaceae > Methanobacterium > Methanobacterium sp. Next base: position 18,313 of record JAVSLW010000035.1, read on the forward strand.
AACCGGCCATGAAGACCCAACTAAAGACTCAAAACAGGTGAAGTGGGATTTTACAGCTGACACATTAATAATTCTTATGGGTATTGGAAATTTAAAAGATAATGTTGCTGAAATAATGAAATACAGGGATCCTGACACTCCAGTGTGTGTAATAGAAAATGGCACCATGGAAAACCAGCGCGTGATTACAGGTACTCTTAAAAACATACAGGAAAAGAAGATTAAACCGCCCGCACTAATAGTTATAGGACATGTAGTAGATGTTTTTAAAGAAATCAAAGAGGTTTAATTATGAATGGCTTAAAAGGGAAAAAAATTGTGATTACAAGACCTGCAGAGAGAGCTAAAGATTCGGTTGAAATGGTTAAATCTTACGGTGCAATTCCAGTTGTAACACCCACAATTGAGCTTAAAGATTCAAAGCCAGAAGAAATGATAAAGTTTTGTAATATTTTAGGTGAACTTGACTGGCTTGTATTTACATCTCCAAAAGCCATAGAATCTTTTTTTAAATACTGTAGTCTAAAAAATGCTCCTGATTTAAAAATTGCTGTTATAGGTCCAAAAACAGGTGAAATACTGGATAAATACGGTGTTAAAGCAGATTTAATTCCTGATAATTACACTGCAGAAGGCCTGCTTGAAGCATTTGAACAATTTGATGTTACAGGAATGAAAATAGGGCTTCCAAGGACTATGGTAGCAAGATACACCCTTCCCCACGGACTTGAAAAAAGAGGTGCAGAAGTCATACTTGCCGATGCCTATAAATCAGAAATGCCTGATGATAAATCAAAGATTTACGAGCTGATTGATGATATATTAAAAAGAAAGGTCGATGTTATAATGTTTACAAGCCCTTTAACCGTTAAAAACCTCATTAAAACTGCAAAAGATGCAGGTTATGATGAAATTATAGATATATTACAGAAAAGAGAAGTTATAGTTGCTGCAATTGGCCCTATAACTAAAAAAGTCCTGGATGCCTACGAAATTGACCCAGTAATGCCTGAAGTTTACACCTTCAAAAAAATGCTGGATAAACTTGAAGAAGTAATAAATTGAGTGGTTCAGTATGAGAACAATTATATGGCCTGTTTACATTGATTCTAAAAAAACAAAAAAGGAAGGAAGACGTATTTCTAAAGAAAATGCTGTTCCTTCCCCCAAACTCAGAGAAATATCTAATGCTTGCAGAAAGTTGGATCTAAATCCTGAGGTTGAAAACAACAAATCTTATTCCAGATCATGGTGGGAATCTTCAGGCAGAGTTTCTGCAGATAAAAACATTCCAAAAAGGGAACTTCTTCTTAAAATAAGCAATATGATTAAAGGTTCACGATCAAAGTCTTGATTTGAGATGTTCATAACTAATTTATTTAATTTGTAAGTAGATTCTCACATAAAAAAGTGGTTTTATGTCAGATTATAAAGAGATAAAATTTTAAATTTCATGGGAGTTAGTAAATGGAAAACCAAGCAATATTTATGAGGAAAGCCCCAAAACATGAAATGTTTGGGGCCCTCGAAAATCAAAGATTTTCGAATGCATCAAAAACAAAGTTTTTGAAAGCATTCCAAAAAGCCCATGAGATGGTCAGGAGTGCCGAGGATATTAAAATATACAGCCATATTGACTGCGATGGAATAGCTGCCGGTTCTATACTTTCATCCATGCTTGATAAACTGGAAAAGTATCACGAAGTAGAGTTCATAACACTGGATAAAATTGATAGTATTGAAATTGAAAGCGAACTTACAATATTTTCTGATCTTGGATCTGGCCAGAACGTGGATAAGTTAGGTAATCCCACGTCAAAGATACTGATTTTAGATCACCACCCTCCTATAAGGCCAATGGTTTATGATAAGCATGTTTTTAACAAATTTTTAGAATTAAACCCCTACTATTATGGGTTAGATGGTTCGTATGAAGTTTCAGGTGGGGGGATGTCATATCTACTTGCAAGAACTTTTGGTTTTTATGATTTAAGCTGGTTTGGAGTTTTAAGTGCTGTTGGAGACATGCAAAACAGCTTAACTGGAAAACTACTTGGTTTAAATCGGAATATACTTAATGACGCAATAGAAAACAGACTTATATCATCTGCAAACGATCTTTCCATTTATGGAAGGCAAACCCGCCCTATATTTATTGCTCTTTCATATTTTGGAGATGTTAACCTTCCAATTACAGGTAACAGAAATGAATGTATTGAAATGTTAAAGAGTCTGGATATCAAGATAAAAGATGGTAAAAAGGCCCGTACTTTATCTGATTTACGGGAAGAAGAGAAAAGTAAAATATTTTCAGAGCTTGTAAAGATGTTAAGCCGTGAAGTACCTCAAAAATACATAAAACACCTTCCTAAACTTATTGCTGGAGAATATTATGAGTTTTTAGATGAAGAAAAATACACCCCACTTAGGGATGCCAGCGAATTTTCTACTGCAGTTAACGCCTGTAGCCGCCATAATAATCCAGATATTGCATTTAAAGTACTTAAAGGAGATAGAAAACTCGCTTTAGATGAAATGGAATATCTAACCAGGGAGCATAGAATATATCTTGCCAGAAAGATGGATTGGATGCGAGAAGAAGATAGAATCGTGCAACTTAAAAACATTCAATATTTTGAAGGTAGTGAAATAAAAAGCGAGGTAATAGGAACAGTTGCAGGTATGAGTCTAAGTTATGGTGACTGGAGAAAACCAATAATTGGTTTTACACCGATAGATAATAATCGAATAAAAGTCTCTCTCAGGTGTTCACGCCTTTTAGCCTATGATGGCATACATTTTGGCAACATAATCCGAAAAATAGCAGTGGAATTAGGTGGAAATGGGGGAGGGCATTCAGTTGCCTGCGGTGCTTATATTAAGAGTGATAAAATAGATAAATTCCTTAAACTATTTGATGAATACTTGAATAGGAAATTATAAATTATTTATAGCTCATAGAACTTGAGGAACATGACTAATTTTGACCAGTCTTTTTCCATTTAAAATTCTTTGTGTGCTTTGCATATTTGAATATCAAAGTTTGGTTTCATCTTTCCAGGTAAATTATTTGTGTGGGTCATGGGATCTGAAGTTAGTTCGTTATAGGTAAATATAACGAACTAAAAATCCGAAAAATCACAGATTTACAAAATACTATTAATATTATAGAATTGTTTTTTATTAATTAAAAAGTGGGTGAATTTAAACCGTTCCATATATACTTAACATTTATTTATCCTTAATTATTCAAAATTAGTTCCAGCATAAAATGAAAAAATTATTAATAAATTAAAGAAATATAGAATTGGAGGGTAATTCATGCAGCCTAAATATTTCACCTTAAAAAATTTTAAATTTGAATCTCAATTTATTTTACCTGAATTAAAAATAGAATATTACTCCTTTGGAAAAAAAGAAATAGATAGGTCAGGAAATTTAACCAATGGTATTATTTATCTACACGGCTGGTCTGGAAATTACAGCTCAATTAAACGTATTAAAGATATTGTAGGTGCTGGAAAGCCCATTGACACAGAAAAGTATTATATAATCTGTCCAACTGCTTTAGGTTCACCTGAAACATCATGTCCTTCTAATTCAGGATTAGGCCATTATTTTCCAGAGTATACAATTAAAGATATGGTAAATGTTGTTTATTCGTTTCTTAAAGAATGTTTTAATATTTATCACCTTAAAGGTGTGATTGGAACTTCTATGGGTGGATTTCAGGCTATTGAATGGGCAGTTAGTTACCCTGATTTTATGGATTTTGTTATACTTATCACAACCAGTCATGATGTGAAAGGAAAAAATTTTGCAGTTTTTAATTTAATGAATACATTTATAAGAAATGATCCTGATTATAATGATGGTAAATATGAAAGGAATCCGGAAGTTGGATGTCAAAACGCTTCTATGTTGCTTTATCTTTTCGGATTTTCCAATACTTACTATAAAAACAGTTCCGGTGAAGAAATAGTTGAATCAATCAATGAAATGAAAAAAGAAGGCAGTCGAATGGATGCTAATGATATTGTATGGCGTAATAAAGCTGCTATTTCTCATGATGCCACTTCAAGGATCTCCAGTATCAAAGCAAAAGTATTGATTATTGGTATAAACCAGGATCAGTATTTTCCACCAGAAACTGATGTAATACCTCTTTCAAAAATGATTAAAGGGTCTAAACTCTTTTTGTATGATTCTATACTGGGACATCTTGGAACCAGTGAAATAAAAAAGGCAGAAAGTATTATTCAAGAGTTTTTAAGTGAATAAATGCTAATTTATTTCAAAAATCATAACAGATAACATTAAAAATAGGAGCAAAATTGTATGAAAGTTAAGGTTATGGACTATGGACTCCTGGAAAATTCAAAATATTTTGTAACTTACCGTGTCTTTGATATTGATAAAAAAACATTGAATAAATTAAAGGATCGTGTTAAAGATGAAGTGGATGTTAAATCTGGAGAACTGCTTTTAACGGTTTATTTTGATGAAGGTTATTTTCCCTTTGGCAGCGATGAATATAGATTCCGCAGGCAGGATTTTATAGCAAGGGAAGAAATAGAAATGATGGCTTATTTACTGAGTATTTTAGAGGATTAAAATTTAAAAGAGAAATGAAGTTACATTTCTTTAATTTTAACTGCTATTTTTTTACCCAGTTCATATAAATCTTCCATTTCTTCTTTTTTAGGCACGTATATTAGTTCTCTTGTGTCAAAAACTTCAAAACCGCAGTTTTCAAGGTCAGTGGCTATTTTTTTTACAGCTCCACCAGCCCATCCCATGGAACCAAAAGAAACTGCTAATTTTTTAAATCCAGTTCTATCAAATCTTAATCCATCTAAATAATATATTAAATCACCCATACTTGGAAATGGTTTGTTGAATATTGTTGGAATTCCAAATAACACTGCTTTACTGTCCAGTATATCCTTAATTATTTCGCTTCGCTCGTCTTCGTGAAGTAAATACATTGCAACATCTACTTCTTCACTGATAACCCCTTCTGCAAGTGCATGTGCCATCTTTTGTGTGGATCCGTGCATTGTATCATATACTATTGTTATTTTGTTTTTGCACTTACCTGTAGCCCAGTCACTGTAAGCACCTATGATTTTCATGGGGTCTGTCCAGATCTGGCCATGAGACGGGGCTATCATCTTGATCTGCTCCAGAAGGCCCAGGTCAGTGACTTCTTTAAACTTTTTAAGCACTAATGGGGATAGAGGGGTTAACAGGTTTGCATAGAACTTCTTAGAAGCATCCATAAGCACATATTCTGGTATTTCATGGTCATATCGCTGCGGGAAACATATATGCTGTCCAAATGCATCGTTAGAAAATAGTATTCCATCTTCTAAAAGTAGTGTAAACATACTGTCTGGCCAGTGCAGTAACGGAGATTCCAGGAAGGCTAATGTTTTATCTCCAATATCAAGTGTATCACCAGTTTTTACCACGTTAAAATTAATTTTTTCAAAAGAATAATGATTTTTTAAACCTTCAAATCCTTTTTGTGTGCAGTAAATGGAAGCATCAGGGAATTTTTCTGCTATTTCTATTAGCGCACCACTATGATCCTTTTCTATATGGTTTTGAATAACAGCATCTATTTTAAGATCTTTTCCTTCTTTAATAAAAGCATCTTTGATTCTCCCCCATAATTGAGAAGAAGTTCCAGGATATGTGTTGTCAATTAAAGCGGTTTTGTCTCTACCAAATACAAGATATGCATTATAAGTTGTTCCAGAGAGAGTATAACCATGGTAAGTTCTAATATCCCAGTCTAAAACTCCTACCCAGTATACTCCATCCTTAATTTTTACAGATTCTGCTTTCATACTAATCCCCCCAAACTTTGTCTGGTTTTTTTTTTCAATGTGTACTATCTACACCTAATTTCATATAAATTTTTCTGTCTGGTTTTTTCCGAACTAATATCAATATTATTACTATGATCGGTAATAGTAAGAAAAATAATGGTAATAACTTTAATTACAGTGGTTTTAAATTTAGCTTTGAAAATTTAAAGTCTTTCTGCATACTCGAGCCTGTTTATAATAATTTTAAATCTGGTCCCATTAATACTATCAAGTTCAATGGTCCCATCAAGCTGCTTTACAAGACCATTTACAAGTTGTAATCCTAAAGTTTCAGTATTGAAATCAAAACCTTCCGGAAGTCCAGTACCATTATCTGCAACAGTTAACGTGTATTGATTGTCATCAATGGAATGTAAATCTATGCTTATTTCTCCAGGTTTACCCTGAAAAGCATGTTTTAATGAGTTAGTAACGAGCTCATTAATTATTAAGCCTAATGGAATTGATGTATCCAGATCTATGAAAACATCTTCTACATTAATATTTAATTTAATGCTTCCAGGGTCTTCTGTGTAATAATGAAGTAGATAGGTCACTAAATTTCCTATGTATTCAGAAAAATTAATATTAACAAAGTTTGAAGATTGATAAAGCTGTTCATGGATAAATGCCATTGATTTAACTCTACTTAGACTATCTTTAAATATTTCAAGGTCATCTTTGTTTTTAATGTACCCTGATTGAAGGTTTAAAAGACTGCTAATTATTTGAAGGTTATTTTTAACCCTGTGATGGACTTCTCTTAGAAGCAATTCCTTTTCCTGCAGTGAATTCTTTATTTCATTTTTTGCACTGACCATATCAGTGATATCGCTTCCAATGCAAACAATTCCAACTGTTTCATTATCTTCACTTTGAATTAATGAAATTGAAAAAAATACAGGGACTATAGTGCCGTCTTTTGCCTTTAAACATGTTTCTTTACTTTCTAAAAATTTTTTTCCCATTAATCCATTAAACATTGCTTTTTTTTCCTTTGTGCCTGGAAAGATAATTTCTACAGGTTTACCAATTAATTCTGAATCATCATAGCCTAAAAGGTCCCTGGAAGCTTTATTAACATTTATTATCTTCTCTTCGCTATCAAGCAAAAACAAGAAATTTGACATTGTAGAAATTATTTTATCAGCAACAACTGTGGTGGTAAGTGCTGGAAATCTGTATTTCCAGATTCCGTAGCTTATAAGGACGATCCCCAGGGACATCATGGTCATGGTCATTTCTGGAACTCTTAATGATACACCAGGCATAATAAAATCAGTTGAAAAACTTATTAAAAGAGGCATGTAAAGCCCTGCAAACATGTATTTTGCCTGCTTTCTTTTTAAACCCTGGGAATTTAAATAAAATGAAAAACACATTAGTCCTGCCAGAGCTACAGTAGAAACCGACCACAGTGCCATAATGTTAAATAAGGTCATGTCTGCAGGAAGAGCGTAAGTCCATCCCCAATATTCTTTTAAAGCACCACCTATAAGTAGATTGGTACTTAATCCAAATGCAGAAATAATAATTGCTGGTAAATATATTAGAATGTAGATTAATTTGTTTTTTAAATACACTGACTTTGTAAATACCAGAGAAATATGCAGTAATAACGACGGTACCAAAGGCCATAAAGTGCTAATTTTAAGCCAGAAAAATGCTGTTTGAGCAGTTTCAACAAGTCTGTATTCAAATTCAATAAAAGCAAGGAATCCTGTAAATATACTTAAAAATGCGATTAAAATATTTAGCCGACTCCACGGGTTTTTATGGTAAATGAAGTTACCAAGAAAAAAGCATATTATAAATGCTGATAGTGATAATAATGCATAAATGTTCATTGACCTACCTTTATTTTATTTATCTGCATTATAATTAAAGTAATTAACGTATTATTAAATTACCTAATATTATTTATTTATGTATTTAATCACTTATTTTTAATTATAATTACATATAACCAGTTAATATGGAGTATTTTTATTAACAGTTTGGTTTCTTTCTATATTTATACTTTTAATTAAAAATAATAGTAGTATAAATTAATTAATAAGTATTGCTACTAATTTTTTTTATAAAACCCATTAATATGTACAATATGAGTAAATAAAAATCATATAATATCTTAAAACTAATATAAAGTTTAATTATGTATTATTTTAATAAAAAAATCTACAATAGATGTCTTTTTTTAAACATCATCTATAAAAAAAGATTAGAATTTTTAAAACATATATTGAATTATCTAAAAAATATTAAATAAAAAAGGAGGGTTAATAATGAATATCAACCAGAATAAATGGAACAAAAATATAGATATAAGTTCATTAAAAGATGAAATTACCTATGGCGGATATCTGGCAGCTTTATGCAGCCCATGTTTAATAATATCCACATCTATAATTTTAAATATCAAAATAGATTTACCCATGCTTTTAATAGCATATTTACTGCCCCTGATAGTTTACAGCTACGATTATTATAAAGATATCGACAAGGATATTAAAAATAATTCAAAAAGAGCTGTTTTTTTAAAAAAAAAAGCAGATAAATATCCATTTATCTTTGGCTTTTATATCCTGTCACTGGTTTCTCTTATGATCCTATATTCCAATTACAGCCTGGTTGCATTTATAGCAGCCATAATAACTGGAGGAATATTATATAACAAGCTGCTTAAAAACCTCACAAAAAAGATCCCTGCATTTAAAAATATATTTACAGCAATGAACTGGGCATTAGTAGGGGCGTTTTTCCCGCTTTTTTATTATTCCATGGATATCAATATGTCATTTATAATGGTCTTTCTGTTGATATTCATGAGATGCATGATAAATGTTATCTTTTTTGATTTGAAGGATATAGATAATGACAGAGCTGAGGGACTGAAAACACTCCCTGTAATTTTTGGAAAAAAATCCACAATTAAAATACTGCACATCATCAATATAATTGCTTTTGCCCCATTGATTATGGGATTATACTTTAGTATAATGGATTTCAGCGCTATTTTTTTACTAATATTCCTTTTTTACGGGTATTTCTATATTAGTAAAGCTAAAACAGCAAACAGCAATCAAATAGAAAAGGTATCTCATACGTTAGCAGATTCAGAATTTATATTATGGCCATTAATACTTTTAGGGGCTAAATTTTTGGTTCAGTTTTGAAATTTAAAAAATCATTTTTTACTTTGATTTTTTGCTGGCATGTCATCACCGGGAAAAAGCAGTTAATATGTGATAAAACAAATAAATTAATACGAATAACCAGAAGTTCCTGTTTTCCAGTTAGGGAAACTATTGAAACAATCGAGGGAAAATATGAAAACTGATAAGGGTGAAATGAAAATAAAAATCTTAAAAGATGGTCCATATTTAGTTTTAGGAGGAATACCTCTTCTTGAGCAAGTAATTACAACAGATGAATCAGGTCACACCCGTGAACTGAAGGATGTACGGGAATACCCTCATAAAGAAAGATATATTTTATGCCGTTGTGGTGCATCAAAAAATAAGCCATATTGTGATGGTAATCATAATAAAATCAATTTTGATGGCACTGAAACAGCCAGTAGAAAACCTTATATCGAAAAAGCAGAAATTTTTGAAGGAAAAGACTTAAAATTAACCGATGTTCCTGAATTATGTGATCATTCACGTTTTTGCATGCGTGCTGGTGGAATAAGAGAACTGATAAAAAAATCAGATGATCCAGAGGCCAGGCAAACAGCCATTGAAGAAGCAATGATTTGTCCTTCAGGAAGGCTTGTCCTATGGGGAAAAACAGGTGAACCATTTGAAAAAGAGTTTGAGCCTTCCATTGTAATGGTCCACGATAAACAGAAGGGATGTGAAGGTCCAATATGGGTCAGAGGAGGCATACCTGTTGAATCTGCAGATGGAACTATTTATGAAATCAGGAATCGGCAAACTCTTTGTAGATGTGGTAAATCTGAAAATAAACCCTACTGCGATGGAAGTCACTGGATGACTGCAGAGCAGAAAATAAAATTTCGTAAAAAATGGGGAATTGATAAAAAATAATGGCTGGATAAAGCTCTAAAAATCGATGACTACTTATGATTTAAAAGCAATTTATTATTAAATAATTTGTTTAAATACATCTCATGGAAACAGAGGATTAATATGCAGAGAAATTTCAAATTAGTATTCAATGCTTTATTATTTGTGTTTATCTTCATTGACATCTTGATTTTAATTTTCCTAACTTTGAACTTTGCTTTGAATCTAAAATCTGTTATATCCGGTCTGGTACAGTTTGATATAATCGTTTCTTTATTGATAATTTTTCAGTCTGTAGTATGGATAGGAAAACAGGAAAATAAAAGGCTATATTTGGCAAAAAACTGGACTGATATTTTCGCTATGATCCCTATTGCATATTTTGTGCTTATAATAGCTCCAAACACACAGGTTTTAGTTGTGGTATTGCTTTTAGTTAGAATTTATGCTCTCTTCAGGTATATGCTAAAAATTGAAGATATAATACGGATTACTGAAAAAACTAAATTGGACTATGCTACATTTCTTCTTATAGGTACATTAGTATTTGGGTCCCTGATTTTTTTCTGGGTAGAATCTCCAGTAAACCCTCAGGTCACTAATCTTGATGATTCTGTCTATTTCATGATTGTAACCATGTCTACAGTAGGTTACGGAAACATAGTCCCGTATACTGGGAGTGGTAGATTAATTTCTGTAATAGCAATTATTGTAGGTGTTGGATATGCAGGATGGGTTACTGCAGCTATAGCAACATCTCTTATCGAACAAATAAGGAAGGAGAGAAAAATGGACACTGAAAAAGAAATTGAATCATTTAAAGAGATTTTAGATAAATTAGATAAAATAGAAAAAGAATTAGAAGAAATAAAATTTCGAAAAAAAGAGTGATAGGTGTTTGTTTTAAATGGTTAACCTGAAACGATCCAGTGTTTCCTGTTTTCCCATAAACGTGTCAAGATCAACTTTCATTCCATCATAAGCTGCAACAGTATTTACTCCAGTTTGATCGTTAACAGTTTTAGCTTCTTTACTGGCATTATCCATTATCATTTTCATTCCAAGATGTGTCATTATGGCAAGTTTAGGTGAAACTTCACTAACAAGCTTTATAAAATTATCTGTACACATATGTCCGCGTATTTTTTCATTTCCGGGCCTTATAACGCTTGCAATTAATACATCTGCTCCCTGGTGATGCTTATGAAGATCCTCAAAATATTCAGTGTCTGATGTGTAAGAAATTGAAAAATCTTTAATCTTCAAATTGAAACCCACTGCTTTAGGATCGCCATGAACGGTTTTTGTTGCAGTTATCTTAATATTACCGAGTTTAGTAATGTCATTAACCTCTAAAACTGAAACTTTAGATCTGCTTAAATGATATTTTGAAATGCACGGTCCAAACTGCTTATATCCTTCAATTACACTCCTACTTCCAATTACTACACCCTTCTTTCTGGTCATTCCTCCAGTCATAGCTTCAATAAGGACTTCAGCGTCACTGTAGTGGTCTGTATGTGAATGAGAAACAAATACGGCGTTCAGTTTGAGTGGATTAAGCCCGAATTGATATGTTCTAACCAGTGCCCCGGGCCCAGGATCGATGTGTATGTTTTTACCGTCAATTCCATCTATCCTTAACCCTCCGGTCATTCTACGCTGAGTTATGGCAGCGAAAGCGTCCGCCACCACTTCCAAGTACAGTTAATTCCATTTATTCACCTTTATCAGTTTTACATATTATTACATTACATTGAAGGTTTGATTTCGTTCTTTTAATGCATAAATTCTCATTTTCAATTACTGCTATGTCCCCCACCATAACGCTTGAGGGATGGCCAATATTCATTTCAATAAGATTACCGGGGCCAGCAATGATATTCCCTTCCATGTCCATAGCCTGAATACCTTTTTTTAATAGAATTTTAAGTTTTTCACCGTTAATACTTTTTACCATTCCAATTTCACCTTCAAGAACTATTCTGGATGCCATTTCAATGGATTTTGTAGTTTGATCAAGCTGTTTTCTTAACCCTTCCCTCATCTTTTGAAGGTCTTTAACATCCTTTATCAGGGTTTCTCTTAGAAGTTTTTGAGCTTCCTTTTTATCTAATTTAATGTCTTGAGTGTAAATATCATATTCTTTACTTACAGAAGGCGTAATTTTTGATATTTCACCCATTACTTTCTTAAAAACTTCAAAGACATTTTCCAAACTTGCTCTGGATTTCCAGTACCTTTTTACAAGTTCGTTAGCTTTTGATTTGGTAAATTTATTCCCAAAAATAATTATAGAGCTATCTCCATTTTCATATTTGTCTATATGTGATCCTATAAGTTCTGTAATAATATATCCATTTGAAGTAGCATAGATTCTTTTTCTCCGGGTCTCAAAGGGAGTTTTTTGCCTCACTTCACCAACAATAACATTGTCAATAACACGGACCTTTTTGGCATCATCCGATACTTTAAGTGTTATTTCATGCTCTTCTGCTACTTTAAACAACTCTTCATCAGTTATAATGGCTCCAGAATAAAGGTATTCTTCAAGTTTTTCTCTTTTTTCTTTATCTCCAAAAAAACCAATTCTACGCTTATCTCCTGCCATTACACATCCATTTCTTCCAATATATGACATTATAAGGCTCATTTAAATCACCAGTTACTTTATAATTAATCAGGTGTTAAAAGATGTTTAAAACCAGGCACATGCTTATAAATACTTAAAGGTAATGTATGAAATTCAATACTTCAGTATTTCCAATTTAGGGCTCTCGGTTGAGTCTGGATGCACCCCTCAATTTTAACCAAATAAGTTACAACCTCCACTAAATATTTAGATTTACCTCACATATTTAAATTATGTACTGAATGTGCTAACCAGATGATTTGAATAAGACCAACCACAAAATAATGAAGAGGTATTAAACAAAAATAAATGTCCATCATTAAAAACAAAGCATTTTAAACCAGATTACATAAACATTTTACGAAGTACTGGTAAATTGTTATACTACAGGCTATTTAGATTACAAGAAAATTGTAATTCTTATTTTTTCGATATATGCACTTAAAATATAAAACTTAAGATAGTGAATGCATAGAATCGAGATATATCTGTTTTATACCCTCGTCAGTGCTTTCTACAGGTGTTAAAGAAAGTAAAATATCTAAACTTGGAGTTGATTTTACAAGGTCTGTTAAATCGTTCACATCGGCTTCACTGAATCCAATATCTGACAATTTTTCATTTACGCCTACGCTATATAACCATTGTTCCACTTCTCCTGCAAGATATGCCCCATCAGAATTTGCCTTTGACACATCTTTTACAATTGGCTCAAATATATATGCAAATCTTTCAGATGCAGCAGCATGACTGTATTTAATCACAGCTGGCAAAAGCACTGCTAATCCTAAACCATGTGCAATATCTGGTTTCAATGCACTCAATGGGTGTTCAAGTGCATGGGTGTAATGTAAAAGTCCGTTATCAAAACTGATTCCTGCAATTGCTGATGCATACAGTAACCAGTATCTTGCAGTTAAATCATCAGGATTTTTAAGTGCATCTGAAAGGTATCGTGATACCAGTTCAATGGTTCTTTTTGCGAGGTTGATTGTATATGGGCTTGCAGCAATGCTGGTTGCAGCTTCAACAACATGATTTATTGCATCTACTGCGGTGTATTTTGTTTGATTTTCAGGAAGTTTTGTAAGCAGCACAGGATCATCAATTGAATATAATGGATATATACACTCATACACCAGTGCAGGCTTAAAATTGTCTTCTGGTATAGTTGCTACTGCAAATCTATTTACTTCAGTGCCTGTTCCATGCGTTGTATTTATCAAAACTATTGGCTTTGCTTTTTTTGCATTGAATTTAAATTTATATAAATCTCTTGCTGTTTTCATCCTGTGTTCAAGTAGTATTGCAGTGCTTTTTGCGATATCTAATGGACTTCCACCTCCAATACCAATAACTGCATCTGCATTCATTGCAAGTCCAAGTTCTTTTGCTTCATCTACCATATCTACGGTGGGGTTTGCACTTGCTTTATTATAAATTTCATAGGTGATATCCTGCTCTTCCAATGCCTCTTTAATAACATCCCATGCACCACATACTTTATATGAGCCTTTTCCTGTGACAAATAATAAATTATTACTTCCTTTATCTTTTAAACTGGAAACAATGCCTTCAAATTTATGGATTGCCCCCACTCCAAAATAATCGGTTGTTTTACATCTTAACTCAAATACATTGTTGATGTCGATAAGATCATCCACTTTGTTTGAAATTTTACTCATATAAATCACTCCCTGATCTGGATGTTTTTCTATTATATCACTTCATTAATACATGATTATAATAATATAATTTATACAATATATATTATTTGTATAAAAATCAATACACTTACATCAAAATTAACCATTGCAATTTTAAATAAAAAATATTTGTTGCAACGCATTTTCTAACCACTTTACTCCTTTTAAAGGTAAATTTGAGTTTTTTTGAAACACCCCCGAATAAATTCTTAAATATTATCTTAGAAGTGTGTCTGTTTTCACATGTGTAGCATGATTCACACATCTGAAGTTTAGAACAAGTGTTGTTTCAGCAAAATTTTTTAGACGCCAATTACAGATAAAAGGGAAAATATGAATGTTACAAAAGGGATTGATAAGTTTTCAGGTATCATTTAAAACTTGAAAATTTTTATCAATGGTGTTTGGATGAATACCAATTTAAATAAAAGATTTTGGGAGATAGATTCTCTAAGGGGCGTTGCAATAGTGATGATGGTCACATTTCACTTTATTTTTGACCTTTATTACTTTAGAATTTACAGTCTGGACGTTCATTCTGGATTTTTATGGTGGTTTGCACGTTTAACTGCATTCACTTTTATTTTCCTTGTAGGGGTTTCATTGAGCCTTAGTAATTCCAGAAATATATTAAAGGCAAATTATGGGGGTCAGAAAAATCTTTTTTACACGCATTTAAAAAGAGGACTTAAAATATTTGGATATGGGCTTATAATAACTGCAGTAACATGGATATTCACCAGGGAAGGATTCATAATATTTGGAATTCTTCAACTTATAGGAATATCCATTATTTTAGAATATCCCTTTTTAAAATACAGGTACGCTAATTTGATTTCAGGTATAATCTTTATTGCTGTGGGTATTTACTTGATGGGATTCAAATTCGATTTTTATGAACTTTTATGGCTGGGATTTACTCCTTATAACTTTTACACGCTTGATTATTTCCCCCTGCTTCCATGGTTAGGTGTTGTATCTTTGGGGATATTTCTGGGAAACACACTTTATGGAAGTTATACTCGCCATTTTAAACTTCTGGATTTATCAAAATATCTTCCCCTAAAAGTTTTAGGATTTTTAGGGCAACATTCACTGTTTATTTACTTTATTCATCAGCCAGTGTTGATTATTATACTTTTAATAGTAGCACCTGCAAATGTTTTAACATTGATTTTTTAGATAATAAAATAATTATAGATAAAAGCTTCAATTATATAGAATATATGATTTAAAGGATTAATCCATCAGGATCATTATTTTATTAAAACTGCAAAAAGTTAGGTGTGTCCATGAATATTTTAAATAAATCAGAATTGATTAAAAATCACGAAATAACTGCATTAGATAACTTAGAAGAATCATTAAAGAACATAAAGAGTAAAAATGATAAGATAAATGCATTTCTTGAAATAAAAGAGGAAGAAGCTGTTTCTTCGGCAGAAAAAGTTGATGCAAAAATTAAAAATGGTAAAAAAGTGGGGAAGCTTGCAGGATTAACCATTGGAATTAAAAGCAACATCAACATCGAAGACTTTATAATCTCAGCAGCTTCAAAAACACTTG
Organism: Methanobacterium sp.; assembly: GCA_039666455.1. Lineage (NCBI taxonomy): Archaea > Methanobacteriati > Methanobacteriota > Methanobacteria > Methanobacteriales > Methanobacteriaceae > Methanobacterium > Methanobacterium sp. Next base: position 34,124 of record JAVSLW010000035.1, read on the forward strand.
AAAACTACATGGGAAGCTATAATGCCACAGTTATTGAAAGGATAAGAAAAGAAGATGGAATAATTCTTGGAACAACCAATATGGACGAATTTGCAGCAGGAAGCTCAACTGAAACATCTTATTTTGGAGTAACTGATAATCCAGCAGCGCCTGGAAGAATTCCTGGGGGCTCAAGTGGAGGAAGTGCAGCTGCAGTAGCAGCGAAAATGTGTGACCTTTCCCTTGGTTCAGATACTGGCGGCTCTATAAGGAACCCTGCATCTCACTGCGGTGTCATGGGCTTTAAATCAACTTATGGTGTAGTTTCAAGACAGGGATTGCTGGATCTGGCTATGAGCCTTGAACAAATTGGGCCTTTTGCTCGTGACGCTGGCGGAATTGCTTTGATGCTTGATTCCATTGCGGGATACGACCCAACTGAGTGCACAACCTTGAAGAATGTTCCTGATTTTAAGGGAAAACTTGAAAATTCACAGGAAGTTATGAAAGGAATGAAAGTGGGTACTGTAAAAGAATTCTTTGATGTGTCTGATGAGAGAATAGTGAATATAATTAAAAAATGTCTTGATAAAATGCAGGAGATGGGTGCAGAAGTGGTTGAATTAAGCTTTGACTATATTGATTTATGCCTGCCTACCTATTACCTCATAAACTATGTTGAATTCTTCTCAGCAACCAGAAAGTATGACGGCAGAAAGTATGGTTACAGAATTGAAGAAGTATGTGGAGAGGAAGTTTTAAGAAGAATACACACTGGATCTTACATTAGTCAGAAGGAATACAGTGGTAAATACTATAAAAAAGCTTTACAGGCAAGATCACTTATTAGAAGAGAAATTACGAACCTTTTAAGTGGTGTAGATGCTATAGTTGGTCCAACAGTTCCAAAACTTCCACATAAGCTTGGTGAGTCATTAGATCCAATGGAGATGTATGCATATGATGTTTTAACAGTTATAGCAAACCTTGCAGGGATCCCGGCAGGAAGCATGAAGGCTGGTGAGGTAAAGGGCATTCCTGTTGGCCTTCAAATCCAGGGAAAACCACTTGATGATGCTAAAATCATCCAGATGATGGCTGCACTTGAATGAAGTGAAAAGATGAAAAAAATAGGTCTTCTTTATGTAAAAGGTTCTCTTCCAGTTTTTGAAAACTTTGGGGAGCTACCAACTCATATTGTAAAAGAAAATGGTTTGGTCAACGGCCAAAAGGCACATAAAGCTTTAGATGGATTAATTATTCCTGGCGGAAGCATAATTGAGTCTCAGAGTGTTCAAAATACTTTAAAGTCTGAAATTCGAAAAATGGAAAAGGAAGGTAAGTTCATTTTTGGAATGTGCTCTGGGTTTCAGCTTCTTGCAAATAAAACAGATATAGGGAGGCGTTCGCCATGTCCAATTGAAAGAGAAGGACTTGGAATTTTAGATGTAACCTTCAGGCCAATGATTGGAACAGACCAGGTGGAAGCAGAAATCCTTGACAGCTCTTTTTTAACCCAAGGAATGGTTGGTAAGACAGTCACTGGATTTCACTGCCACACTTACGGTTTAATTGAAGGAAATGCCCCACAACTGTTTTTAAGCACTGTTAAAAGAACTGATTATCATGATAACCCTCGAGAGATACTGTCTGGAGTTAGAAACGATGATGGAAATGTTGTAGGGACTATGGTCCACGGGTGCCTGGATGAAAACCATTCACTTGTAGAAAATATTATAGATTTTATAGATGCTTCTGAAGTTGATGTTTTGAATATTAAAAACAAAAACAGGGAGCTGATTTCTAAAATCAGGACTGAAATTGGTATAGATACAAATATCTATGTAAAACATGCTAATACAACAGAGAGAACTCCAAAAGCATTGATGATTGCAAGCACTGGTTCTGATTCTGGAAAAACATTTCTAACAACAGGCATGGCTGGGGTTTTAAGGAAAATGGGATACAGAGTCGCTGTATTAAAAGTAGGACCAGATATCAGAGATATAGTACCTTCTCTTTACCTTAATAAAGAAAATATGGAAAAATTTTCCTCAATTAGAATTGGGGGACTTGGATGGATGGATCTGGAGGAAGTAATTACAGATCCTGGAGACTACGACATTGTACTTATAGAGGGGGTTATGAGCGCATTTACAGGCACTTTAAACGAAAAAATACCATTTTCAACAGCTGAAATTGCAAAGGCAGCTAATATTCCAGTGATTATGATTACTTCGTGCAGTAAAGGAGGAATAGAAACAGCTGCAGTTGATATTGTGGGCCATATCGAAGTTCTGAACAAACTTGGGGTTAAAACATGTGGCGTGATACTTAACAGGGTTTATGATAGGTCAATTTCAAAAATAGCCTCATCATTCATAAAAAGAAGGACAGATGTAGATGTTATTGGGGAAATTCCCAAAGTCAAAATGACAGAAAGAGGAAACACCCCGGAAGTTGAAATTAAACTGGAGGAATTCTGTTTAAATGCCATGAAAACAGTTGAAGAACATCTGAATATCCCTGAAATATTTAAAATGGCTAAAATACCCCAGTTTGTAGGTTACATGTCTTATGAGGATATTAAAGATAAGTTTTAAAGATAAGTTTTGATCAACCTTTTTTTAAAAGGTTGATTTGCATGTCTTATGAGGATATTAAAGATAAGTTTTAAAGATAAGTTTTGATCAACCTTTAAAGTCTTTATAAGCTTTTATTACTTCTTCCCCACTTAAAAACAGTAGCCCTTCTTTTTCAGCGTATTTTTCAACTTCAGATGTTGGCAGTGAATTCCCGGTGTTGTCATCCATCATTTCACAGCAAACAGCGGCAGGAGTTAGCCCTGTCATCTCAGTAAGTGCGACACTCATTTCAGTATGGCCCTGACGCCTGGTTAAAAGTCCTTTTGAACCTCTAAGGATTGTTACATGTCCTGGAGCTCTGAAGTGTTTTCCAAAGTTGTTGTGATCTTCATTTTTACAGAGCATTGCAAGTTCTTTTATGGTCAAAGCTCTGTCATTATCTGTTATTCCAGTAAATGTTTCTCTGTGGTTTATGGTCAGTGAAAAGGCTGATCTTTCATCGTAGGGGATATCATTTGGTGAAAGTTCGGCTAATAAGGGATATCGGTACTGTGCTGCATCCATTACATCAGTCATGAAGGGTAATCTCAGTTTTCTGGCTTCTTCGTGAGATACAGCGGTACATATCAGCCCCCCGGCATCATTTCTCATTCTTGAAATGTGCTGCGGCTTAATAAATTCTGCTGCGATAATCATATCGGTTTCTCTTTCCCTATTATCACTGTCAAATACCAAAATGATCTCACCGTCTTTAAATGCTTTCAATGCGTCCTTTATCATTTAATCGTAACTCCATTATACGTTTTTCGTGAATTAATAGACTTCCAATTTAATATGGTTATAATGTATTTTTATAAAATTAATATTTATGCATTTTCTAAAGGAGATTAATTATTTCATTTAAAAGATAAAAATTTAATATTCGAGGTTTAATTTAACTTTATGCCCATTTTTAATTTCTAAAGACTCTTTAACCTTAATTGAAGTTATAAATTCAAGAATATTTTCTCCATGTGTGGTTTTTTTTGGAAACACTACTGCACCACATATATCATTGTTTAAAACAGCTTTTATAAGTAGAACATCCCCAAAATTCCCTTCACCTTTAATTTTTTCCATTTTATCCTTTTTAATCTGGTGGATCTTCTGGATTTCACTTTCAGATATCCTGATATTTAAGGTACCTGGAAAGGGAGTAAAATTAAGTTTCTTTTCAAACTGATCCTTATAAAATGATCTGGACATGAAATAAGCACCTTTTCCCTGTCCTGATACTACAATTCCTTTAATTTCCATTTTAATCACACTTAAATTATTGGTTACGTTTGTCCAGCTCTTTCATAGCCTTTGTGGCCAGAATATGCGCCTTTCTGATTGGTTCAGGCATCTTAAATACAGAAGCTTTTAATACAGCATCAACTGCAGTTTTAAGAGAAATTTTATGACCTATACTCACGTACTTATCTTTAATGTATGCACCTACGGTTTCATTTCCTGACAGAACATATTTTATGACGTTTTCATATTTAAATTTATATTTTCCAGGCGCTAATCTTTTTGCAACTCCAATTGCAGGTGTATCCATAAGCAGTCCAACATGGGAGGCAAGGCCAAAGCCCCGTGGATGCATGATACCATGGCCATTGACCATTAACACGTCGTAACTATTTTTCAGTGTTTTTAGAACTGAAACCATTGCATCGGCTTCTCTAAAACCTAAAAAACCTGCAATATATGGAAACTGAATTTCAACTTTTAAAGTTTTTTCTTCTAATACTTCAAGCGTGTTATAATCAATCACTACAGCTGCTGCAATGGCATAATTATCCCTTAAAAATGATATATCGACTCCTGCAACTTTTTTAATATCTTCAAATTTATCTTCTTTTATTATTTCCTTTGAGAGATTATTTTGGATATTTGAAAGATATTGGGTTAAATTACAGGAGCACATGGTGTTTAAATATCAATCTTTAAGTTTGCATGTTATTGTACAAAATACAGGGCCTCTTAAATCAATCGCTTTATTATTACTGGTTATGTAGTTTAATGCAACTTCCTCAAGTTTTAAATTTATGTCAGAAAGAGATCTTGAAATTGGCACTCTTACAATAACTTCATCTTTACCGCTTACAATCATTTCTTCAATTTTATAAGCTGCATCTGCTGCAATGCCATCCATATAGCTGATTTCTGTTGATATTCCTTTATCCAGTGCTTCAAGGGCTTTTTCATCAGTAATATCTTTAATAGGGACTCCAATTATATCTCCATTGTTAATATAAACTTTATTCCAGGCAGCAGGACCTAAAAGCTTTGTACCTTCTTCAGGCTCTAAAACTTTGACAATTATCTCTTTACCTAAAAATTCCCCTTCAAACGCTGTAAATTCACATGGAGAAGGCTCATTACCATTTTCTTTAAAGGTATCAATTATATGATCCATTAGTTCTTTTCCTTCATCTGTTGCAGGGTAATAATTAATTCTAAGCACTGAAGCCATATCTCTATCTGAAAGAGTCCATTTACCATATGTTTCAGGATAAACCATTTCTCTTACATCTGTTTGATTGTAAAGCAGCATGGCAATTCTTTCAACACCTACTCCAATGTTTAAAACATCTTTTTCAATACCGTATTTTGCAAGGGCGATTGGTGAATACAATCCAAATGTAGCCACTTCAACCCATTCCTTAAGCCGGGAATGATAACCATAAACCTCTGTCTGGGTCCCTTCAACATAATATTTGGACTTTTTCTCATCAGGAGTGAATTTAAACTTTTCAAAGCCGAAGTATTCCAGTAAACTTTCAGTAATAGCCTTACCAAGGTCAAGCGATACTTCATCGTCCATTACTACGCATGATGCAGAATGGTAAGTCGTTAAATGACTTGCATCCTCACGCTGTTCTCTTCTAAAGCATCTGTCAATGGAAAACATTTTAACTGGAAGTTTTCTTTTGTTGTTAACTGCTTTAAGGGTTATAAACCACCCTGAAGTCATATGAGATCGTAAAGTGGTTTTTGCAGGAACTGGTTTTAATTCACGGATTTCTGGAAAGACTTTTTCCAGAACACGAAGCCCCATATGGTCTTCAACTTCAAGGGCCTGTGAAACTTCTAAAACCAGATCATCTCCACTTACATCTCCCTTTTTGTATTCTCTAAAGACTTCTTTTAAACCTTCAATCCTATCATCATCTAAAGAAACACCCAGATTTTTTATTTTTTCTATTTTATCCATTCCAATTCCAATGTCTGGTCTTGGAAGTCCTGCAATGTAAAAACACCTGTCAAGGACGGCCGGCGCTTCAGGGCCGAACTGCCTGTAGATATGGTCTTCTTCAATAAAAACGGGGTTCACTGTCTCTTTAAAACCTAAATTTAAATATGCCTGCCTTAACTGTGCCACTGTATCATACAGCACGTGGCTTTTACCGGTTTCAACTCTCACTCGAGGATATTCGTCATCATGATGGGGCTTTTTTATGGTTTGGGAGGTCATCATCCATGCTCCTTCAAAATCCTTTTTTGCAAGCTTTATAATTTTCTTTTTATCCAAGTAATGCCTCCTAAAAGTATATTTAAGTAGAATTAAGTTTTTTATAAATTTATAATTCTTTTATGCCTATTTTTTAATAGATATTAAAGGTTTTTAATTGATCCTTTTTAATATTTACTTCCTCCGTGAAAATTTAAATAATATATAAATCTAAATTTTATTATGGAAAGTGAAATTTACAAAACAGATGTCCTGGTAATAGGCTCTGGCGGAGCAGGATGTAGGGCAGCAATAGAGGCTTCTAAACATAATTTAAGCGTTTTAATAGTATCAAAAGGTTTATCATTTAAATCAGGTTGCACAACACTGGCTGAAGGAGGATATAATGCAGCTTTTGGGGCAGTGGATTGTGCAGATAGTCCGGAATCTCATTTTGAAGACACGCTTAAAGGCGGAGCTTATCTAAACGATCCTAAACTCGTAAAAATCCTGGTTGAAGAAGCACCACAAAGACTTATTGAACTTGAAAGCTATGGTGCTCTTTTTGACAGGCAGGAATCTGGAGAAATTAACCAGAGGCCATTCGGAGGCCAGACATTCAGGCGTACATGTTTTCAGGGTGATAGAACAGGTCATGAAATGATGATGGCCCTTAAAGAAGAGGTTATCAAAAGAGAAATCGAAACCTTAGACGAAGTAATGATAACATCACTCATCATGGATGAATCTGGAGAATCTGTGATAGGTGCAACAGGAATTTCACTTCCAGATTCAAAATTCATAGTTTTTAAAGCTAAATCTGTGGTTATGGCATGTGGAGGAGCAGGATGGCTTTATCCTGTAACTTCAAATACCTTGCAGAAGACTGGAGATGGATATTCACTCGCTTATGATGCTGGTGCAGACCTGCTGGACATGGAACAAGTTCAATTCCACCCAACAGGAATGGTTTTCCCGCAATCAAGAAAAGGAGTCCTTGTAACAGAAGCTGTGCGTGGAGAGGGTGGAAAGCTCATAAATGCCAGTGGCGAGAGGTTCATGAAAAATTACGACCCGCGGGGGGAGCTTGCAACAAGAGATATAGTTTCAAGGGCCATATACAACGAGATTAGAGAGGGGAGAGGTACTTTAGTAGGGGGGGTCTATCTGGATGTAAGTCATCTGGATGATGAAGTAATTGAAGAAAAGCTTGAGACCATGCTTTTACAGTTCCAGGACGTGGGTGTGGACATTAGAAAAGAGCCAATGGAAGTGGCACCAACTGCGCACCACTTCATGGGTGGTGTAAGGATAAATGAACATGGTGAAACCACAGTTAGAAATTTATTTGCAGCAGGTGAGGTAACTGGTGGAGTTCACGGTGCAAACAGGCTTGGTGGTAATGCACTTGCAGATACACAGGTTTTTGGAAAAAGAGCTGGTGAAAGTGCTGCAAAAAATGCTCTTAAAGTTGAATTAAGCTCAAATGATGCATTTGTGGAAGCAGAAAAAGAACGAATCTCCAGTCTGTTTAAAGGTGGAGATGTTTATCCCTTTGAGATTAAAAAAGAGCTTGAAGAGCTAATGTGGAAAAATGTGGCCATAATTAGAAATGAAGAAGGTTTAAGATATGCTTTAAACAGAATAAATGAACTTAAAGGAATGCTAAAGGATATGAAAGTGCCAGATGTTGTAAGTTACAATAATGACCTTCTTGATGCGCTTGAGGTAATAAAGATGCTTGATGTGGCAGAACTTGTTACAAAATCGGCACTTTTCCGTCGTGAAAGCAGGGGGGCACATTACAGGGAAGATTTCCCTGAAACTGATGATAACTGGAAAAGAAGTATTGTTTTTAATAAGAGTGGGAGATTAAGGTTTATTAAGAGGTAACACAAGAAAATAAGTATGCCCTGACCGGGACTTGAACCCGGGTAATAGGATCCGCAATCCTACGTGATATCCGCTACACTACCAGGGCAAATGTAAAACATTTTAATTCCAAAATTAGTCTGAAATCTAATTGGCAGTGTTTTTGAATTTAAAAAAATTCTATATCTTAATTGGGCCTTTTCCTATTTAAATTTTTAAAAATTTAAACAAGTTTACCAAGCTTAAGCATGGCCTTAGGAGATACATTCACCAGCTTCTTTAGGAGAGCGCTGGGACTGATGCGTTCAAAATCACTTCCCTGGAAGGTTTGGGCTATTGAATCCAATTCTTTATCGGAAAGGCTTAAGAGATATTCTTTGGCTTTGAGATATTTTTTGAAAGAATTACCAATTTCCTCATGAAAACGTTTCTTATACTCTTTAAGGCTTTCATAGGACCAATTTCCATTTTTAATTGCATTTGTAGCTACTTCCCCTGCAATGAGACCAGCCTGCATACCACTTATGATTCCACCACCAGTAAATGGGTTCACCTGACCTGCAGCATCTCCTACCAACATTACATTATTTGTAACCAGATTTTCCAGCGGGCCACCTACTGGAACACCTCCTACGTTGAATTCAACAGGAACAGCATTTTTAGTGGCTTCACAATTCTTCATAAAATCCAGGAGATGTTCATATGCACTTCTTGATGTCATGGTGTTTATTACACCTAATCCTACATTTGCAATGTCATCTCCTTTGGGAAATATCCATGCATATCCACCAGGAGCCACGCTTCCAAAGTAAAACTCAGTGGCATGTTTATCTTCTAATTCAGCACCTACCATTTCAAACTGGGCTCATGATTCCATATTTTTAGCCTTAGTTGTTGTTTTAAGCCCAGCCCATCTTCCAACTCTTGATTCTGGACCATCTGCCCCTATAACGATCTTTGCCTTTATGTCAATTGTTTTATCCATATTTTCTGCCTTAACCAGCACATGGTCCTCTTTTAAGGTAAGTTCTCTAGCCAGAGTTTTTACCATAATCTGGCTACCAGCACGGGCAGCATCCATAGCCATATGTTTGTCAAATACCTTTCTCTCCAGATTATAACCAGTTTCAGGAAATTTAACATTCTCTTGATTAAGCCAAACATCAATCCCTCCGGGTGATACAAGACGAACTCTATCTATTTCTGCAGCTACCCATCGGTTGCTGGGTTTAATGCCTAATTTTTTCAAACCATTCTTTGAAACACCTTCAGCACATCTTTTAGGAGCTCCAATCTCTGATTTTTTGTCTATAAGTAGCACTTCAACACCACCCATGGCGGCATGTTTGGCTGCAGATGAACCTGCTGGGCCCGCTCCAACTACCAGAACATCGGTTTCTATCATTTTTATCATGAATTCACCTCATTTTCCAGGGCTTTGACAGGGCAAACCTGGATACAGATCTTGCAATCTTTGCAATCTTCTTTGTTGAATTTTAAGCTATTTTCCCTTACTTCTATGAGATTATGGGGACATGCACCAGCACATTCCCCACAATACATGCAAAATTCCTTAACTCTCATGTCAAATCCCTCTTAGTAAGTTTAGTAACTATTTTTAAATTACTACTTAATGTAACCACTGGTTTTCATAGTATATAAAATTTTCTATTTGAAGTTCAAAAAGGATTTAAAATTTGATGAAAAGCCAATAAAAAGAAGATAAAATACCAGTTTGGATATACAACAAAATTTAAAAATAGAATACTGTCTTATTGATTCTATTTCTTATTTAAAACAACATAAAATGATCTATGTAAAAATCAGTTTAACTTTCTATGGAATTCATGACCATGTGTCTCCAGAGATCCATGGAATCTTCTATAAACTGTTCATGGTTTATTCCCTGACTTTCCAAAACATTTAAAGTGCTGGGACTCAATCTCACGATTCTTTCAGCAGTTACGGCAATAAAAACAGCTAATGCCATAGGTTTTAGACCCTTTCGCATGGTCCCATCATCGATTCCTTTTTGTATCGCATCACAGATTGTTTTCATAATGTCTTTTGTCAGTAAATCGATTTCTTGGGCATGTTCTATTTCCCTGAGCTCGAATCTCTTTGATCTTGAGTAGAGATAAGCATCATGATAGTCAGGATAATTTTTATAAAATTCAAAATAAGCCCTACCTGCTTCTTCGAGTTTTTCTATTCCTGTTTCATTGGACTTAACTTTCTCTTTAAACATTTTGTTAAAAATTTTAGTTCCACGTAAGACAATAGCAAAGTATAAAGACTCTTTATTTTTGAAATGACGGTAAATTACAGATTTATTAAGCCCAACTTCTCGAGCTATATCGTTCATGGAAACATCGTCATAGCCATTTAGGAAGAATAACTTTTCGGCTATATCTAAGATATAGTTACGCCTCTGTTCGTTTTTTTGTTTCCTTATATCTTCAGTTGACACTATAATCACCTAAATAGTTTAGTAGAGATCAAATGTTTTCATGTAAGATGCTGATTAGCACTTTGCAACTTGTATCTAATGTACATTATCAAATTGTTTGTATCATAACTCAATAAATTTAATATTAATGTATTTGGAAGTTTAAATGCACTTATGCCACGTTTTCAAATTAATATATATATCTGTCCTGCAGTTGAAAAAAATCCAAGCAGTGCACCTATTATAACCTGAGACAGGGTATGTTCCTTTAAATAGACTCTGCTCCACATCACGACAGGGATTATTAATGTAAATAATATTCCAGCTGGCCCGAAAACATATATTAATGCTGCTGCTGGTCCGGCAACTCCCATGGAGTGAATACTTATTTTCCAGTAGAGATTTATGAAAAACACTATTAGAGTATTTGAAAAGTAGCAGAACATTAAAACAGTTGTTATTAACGGTGCATTAAGTAAATACAGCACAATAACTCCTATTGAGTAGGATAGAAGTACCAGTAAAAGAGGATAGTTCCTATCTGTTCTTTCAGGTATATCCATGTCAATTTTATTGTTATTTCCATTTTTACCTTTAAGCCACCATAATACAAGTAAAGTGGGCATTAAACCCGTAAAAATAACACATGCACTGGTAATTATTATAAAATCTGCTAAATCAAGTAAAAAATAATTAATTAGTGCAAACACTGGAATTGAAATTAAAGGGGCGTAAGCAGCATTTGAGATAAACTCTGCAAATTGTTTTTTGGAATTTTCTGTGATTTTAAAATAGATTGTCATGGAATTACCTTATAATGACTACTGATTGAGTAGAACAAGTATTTATAGTTACAATAGTTTAAACTTTAATCTTCAATACAACTGAAAGTCCCAACCTAATTCCATACATAAAGTTTGAAAATGTATTTTCCACTACTTTTAAAACCTACAGAAACATCATTTGCTTTTTTTATATCTCCATGGGATACAATGGTTTTATTAAGCGCGCTGATTTCCATCAGGCTGTAATTTGAATTTCCAAGGGTTTTATTCAGGTAAGGGCCTGCTATTTTCCCTGCTTCCTGGATTCCTTCCTTTGAATTATTGTTTAAAGTAAGAACAGACGCTGTATTTTGAAGAACATTGGAACTGGTCATAATTTCCAGTGTATCCTGCGCATCCTGAATATAGCGAACCTGTACTGATTCTGGAACACACACATTAGCCACTGCAGTAATAATGATAAAAACAGGTATCAGGGCTAATACCGCATCTAAAGTAAATATTAATCCTTTTTCATCCATTAAAACCACCATTTTAGATTTAAATAATTAAAAATCCATTTGGAGTCAGGCTTGTTGCAAGCATAACCATGTTTATTTCTCTGTGTTCTCTAAAGCTTCCAAGTTGCCAGTTTTTCCTCTGGCTCCAAAAAGTTTCAATTGCATCTGCAAGTGATGAATAGTTTATGAGGGATGCAACCATTTCCTGGATGAAACTATCCCTTTTAAAACAGTTTTTATTATCAATAAACCATTTTTGAACGCTTTTAACACCTTCTATTCCAATTGAAAGTCCTAATTCTCGAAATGCAAGGCGATATTCTGGTGGAACTCCCAGAGGGTTGCTCTTTACAAATGAACCGATCCCCATAAGAGATGAGTTTAAAATCAGTTCAAGCAAGTTACTGTAATCTTTATATCCTTTCATAATGAACTGTGCAACTCTTGAAGCATCAAATAAAAGCCCTCCAATCCCAAGAGGGTCACTGGTAGCCCAGCTCATACCTCTGCAGATATCTGCCATTTCCTGAATTTCTCTGTCAAGCTGTGGAATATCTGGTTGGTTGAATTCCTTGGCAGCTATTTGAAGCTCATTATAGGTTACAAAACCGTCCAGTGGGTCATGCTGTCCCATTGATGGAACAAGAGGATAGCTAAGGTCAATGCTCATTTTCCAGTGCATTATTTTCTTTTTCCTGTTAGCCGAAGTAGTGAACCCAGCATGGGCAGTCTGCGCCAGTTCAACTGCCCATTTAACATAAACTGGATCTTCTGTGACTATACTTACCTTATTAAGTGCATGCATCCATTTTGTGAGGTAATGATAGTATTGTCCGTCCTGATCCCATTCTAAGCGCTGATCCATTGGTTCGTATGGTTTTCGTTCATTCAATTTCTTTCCTATCCTCAATCCACCAATTGTGGGATGTTTTTCAGCTTCAATACCTTCAAAACCGCTGATCCATCCAGATCGATGGTCATCATCCCTGTGCTTACCTAAAACATGGTGAACCTGATCTACCAGGCGGAGTGCAAGATCAAGATATTGTTTATCTCCTGTCTGTCTGAAAAGCTCAAGGTAGTTGCATACTGCAAATGCATCAGTCCACAGATATCGTTTTGGACTTTTACTTACTGGTTCAAGTCCGGTTAAGCTTGCAAAATCTATCATAATTTCTTTTACCATTTCAAGGATATTTTGTTCCATTTTATCATTCAGATTAGTTTTTGAAGTAGCATATTTAATTTTAAGTGGTAAATTTTTTTAGTTAAATAGCAAATTAATGTTTAATAGAATATTAGTGAATACTAATTATCATAATGTTATTATACTTTTAATTCTATGTGTAAAATCAGCATATTTATAATTAACTAAAGAAAGAATCATCAGGGAGAACTGGAAACATATTTTAAAAAAGGATGCCGTCAAGTAATTAATTTTGACATCTTAAATTTTCTGCTTTATTTTACAGTTTAAAGCTGTTTAATTTATCCTTTTTTGATTTTGAATTACTGGACAACTCCAAAAGGAGTAAAAGAACTATTTTTCCCTTATAAACTTTACCACTCTGTTTTTTTTCTTTATTGCATTTAAAGCAGCTTTTTCAACCTTTTCACGCATTATATCAAAATTCTGAGGTTCTGTATCTCCAACAATTTTTTTAATCTTTGTATAAGCTGCTTCTCTAAAGAGTGGCTTTAATTCTTCTTCAGCACCATCTTTTATAAGTTTCGCTTTTCCACTGTCATCAACATAACCAATTTTAGATATAGCTACATCTACGCTTGATATTGCTTTTTTAACCTTCTCTGCAACGTCTTCAGGGGCAATTATCATCAGAGAATCTATAGAAACTCCAAGAGGGTCAATATCAAGTTCTTCAAGCATATCAAGCACTTTTGGATTTATCAGTTCTCTTATCTTATCATTGGAGAATGTTAATCCAAGCCCTGTTGTCCTTGAAATTTCATGTGCATCTCCACGAAGCCCACCGTTAGTAACGTCGGTCATGGCATGAACTTCAGAGAGTAATCCTGCATTAAATATGGCTTCTGATGCCTTTATGAAGTTTATATCCATTGTTTCACGTACTACATCAAACATGCCGTGATATATGGCTGTTGTGGTTATGGTTCCTCCTCCAGAACCTTCAGTCATTAAAATAACGTCCCCAACTTCAGCGCGCTTCCTTGCAGTTGGAGGATATTCTGATATTCCTATTGCACCCACGGCGCTCACTAATCTATCGCCTAAAACCATGTCTCCACCAACTCGAAGCGTACTTCCAGCTACAAGTGGCACGTTTACAAGTTCTGAGACTGCACAAACTCCTGCAGTAAAATCAAAGAGTTTTCCAACGTCCCCATCATCTGCAAGGTGTAAATCGCTTATAACAGCAACTGGATCTGCTCCCATGACACAAACATCTCTAAGTGCAGCTCTTGCAACGTGAAATCCTCCTAAAAATGGATATTCGCTTAAACGGGAGTGTATACCATCAACCGCTGTTGTTATGTAAACATCATTTGATTCAACGCTTTTTTTGACCACTCCTCCATCGTCTTGAGCTTCAGGAGTTATAAAAGCGCTAGTGTGTGTGCTTGAGACAATATCTGCTATTTTTCTGTGAACGAAGAAATCTCCTTCACCTCGAGAACCAACACCAATTTCACCCATTGCAACATCTGCCCGGGGATACTCTATTAATTCCTTTAAAAACCCATCAGAGCATGATTCAATTTCCAGGGTATGTTTTACCTCTTCAATTACAGCATATGCCATTTTTGAAGCCTGTTCTGGATTAATATTCTTATATTCCAGAATTTTATCTTTCAAACTTTGCTGGATTGATTTTTCATCCTCAGTTTTTATTGCATGCCTTACGTAACCTTCTATGTCCACATAATATTCTCCTTTGAAGTTTTAAATACCATTTACAAAGTTTTTCAAAATATTTAAACCCTTTTCTCCGCTCTTTTCAGGGTGAAACTGTGTAGCAAAGACATTGTCCTTGCATATGGCTGCTGGAATGTCAATTCCATAACTTGTGGTTGCTGCTATGATATTTTCATCTTCAGGCTTTACATAATAAGAATGAACAAAATACATGTAGTCATTATCTATTCCTTCAAGTAAACTGCACCTATTTTTAATTTCTAAATTATTCCAGCCCATGTGAGGTATTTTTAAACCTTCAGGTAGGCGTAATACTTCTCCTTTAAGTACATTTAATCCTTTTATTCCTTCACTTTCCTCACTTTTTGTAAATAGAATTTGCTGTCCTAAACATACACCTAAAAATGGTTTTCCTGCATCTATGTGTTCATGGATTAAATCCTTGTAGTTTTCAAGCTGTTCCATGGCCTTTCCAAATGCTCCTACTCCCGGTAAGATCAGGGCATCAGCTTTTTCTATTTTCTGGATGTCTTGAGATACGATTGTCTCTTCACCTATCTTTGAAAAACCATTTTTGATGCTTTTGAGATTTCCAGACCCATAATCGATTATAACTATCATTTCATTTACCTAAATTAAGGAGATACAGACTTATCATGCGCAGCTCTGGCATAATAATCGTTTACACGGATAGTATCGTCCAGATGTGGTGTTGAAACTTCGTGTAAAACTGTATTTTCCATTGCAACTATTGAATGAAGCTTTCCTGGCTCTATTCTTACTGTATCATTCTTTTCAAAGTACTCTTTACGGTCTTCAAATTCTATGTAACCTGCACCACCTAATATGTACATGGTTTCATCTTTTTCAGCATGGTAATGGAAAGAGGTCTGATAGCCTTCTCTTATAAATAATTCCTTTGTAAGATACTTTTCTGTGTAAATTAACACTTTTTCATATCCCCATGGTTTATCTTCCCTGTTTTTATATTCCTTTTTAATTTCTTCAAGTTCTTTGGAGGTGTCTATTGCCATCCAGAATAAACCATTCTCTTTGTAATAACCAAGCTGATTTTCCTTGGCCATCATTGGAAATACTGTTTTTTCAATATCTCCCACTTCAAAATCGCCGAAATTAATTTCGCCGTTTGAAAAATAAACTCCCCCGTTTATGTAATAATCAAGAAGAGGCTTTTCCTTAAATGAAACAAGTTTATCCCCACTTATTTCAACTATACCATATGGTGAAACCATTTTGGTGATGAACATGGAAAGAGGATAATCTGATTTTGCACCCTGATAAATCATCTTTTTTATGTTTAAATCAGCTACAACATCTCCATTCCGTATTACACACTGTTCACCTTTGTTAACATGTTCCATACCTAATCTTATGGCATTTAATGTTCCGAGGGGCTCGTCTTCTATTACGTATTCAATTTTCATTCCATTGTAACTGTTTCCATATCGTTCCTGGATTTTTTCGCTTAAAAATCCGGTTAAAAGAAGCACACGTTCTACACCAGCATTTTTAAAATCAAAAATTTGTTTATCAAGGATAGTATAATTGTTCTGACCCTTTAAAATGGAGTAATTATCTTTAATTTCAATTAAAGGCTTGGGAATTCGTTCTGTAAGTGGTCTTAATCTTTTTCCAAAGCCGCCGCAAAGTATCATGCCTGTGGTACTGTTCATTTTATCACCAAATAATCCATTACTGTTATTTTTATTTTCACAGATATTAATCTGCTGGAGATTTGAATTTCAATTTAAATATACATATTAATCTATTTTTTTATTCAGGACTTTTTTTACTGCATCACCAAAATCTGAACCCACAATTTCATGCACACCTAAGGTTTTAGCATGTGCATCAAGTTCTGTGACAACATGGGTGTAACCTAACTCTTTTAAGGGCTTAACAAGTCTCGGACCGTCTGTTATTGCTAAAGTCTCTGCATTCAGTGTTTCTATGGGTAGTGCATGGGGCACTCCTGCAACAACAACAAAATCTACATCAATATCCTTTAAAGCTTCAACAGCTTTTTTTCCAGTTACCGGATATTCATCAAGCCCACCGGTGATAACATCAATTTCAATGCCGTTATTTTTGAGTTCTTTTTTGATATTTGCTGCGTGTTGTCTTATTCTTGGAAGTCCTGTGTTTTCATCGAGGTTTGCAATTATAAAAGGCATATTATTGGGGTTTATTTTGTTAAATTGAATTTTCAATATGTCTGAAAATAAATATGATGTTTCTTTTTTTGCATTTAACACTATCACAGTCTTTTTGTTGTTTTTTAATTTTTCAACAAGTATGGAAGCTATTTCATCCTTATCGTCACCATACGATGGGGCTATGTAACCTCCTTTGGCCATTCCTCTGGTTTTTTCTATTTCTGTAGCTAATCTAAGCATTTTTGACTGTCTTTCTGTTTCTTCTTTTGAGATTATCCCTCCATTACTTGCCGCTTCTAAAACTGCTATTGCACCTTCTGTATTGTCTCCTTCGCTTAAGCCTCCGTGAGATTCAACAATAAGTACTTTAGCATTTATATCTGCGTTTGAAACAGCCTCTTTAAGGTCTTCCCCTATTATCATACTGGCGCAGGTTCCAACAATTCCCACAAGCTGGGGAGAGAACATGGAATCCACTTCTTTCAGTGTTTCTTCCAGTTTGGCTGATGCTCCAAAGATAAAATCATTTTCAGACATTGCAGTGGTTACAACTCTTACACCGTCATTTTCAAGGAGTCTTCCTGTTCTAAAACAACAGCCATGAGGGCCGTGCAGTATGATAACGTCAGTATTCATGTCTCTTAATGTATATAATGATGCTGCGATTGGACTTGGTCTTGGATGCAAATTTTCACCTCTAAATAGCAATTCAGTGGTAAACCATGTTTTTTGAAATAATTTGTTATGAATGGAATGTTAATAGTGCTCTCTGTTTATATCTTGATCAGTTTTTTATTTATATTTAAAGATTCTATAGAATTTAAACATCGAGTCTTAAAATGTTTATTTAATGTGGAGAACAGGGCATATTCAATTTTTGAATAAAATCAGATGTTAACTTTAATCACCTGGAAATTTAAATTTAATGTGATATTATTGGAATGATAAGTTAAAAACCTGTTAAATTAAAAGTGTTGAAGAAAAAACACGATTACAACCTATTTAAAAAACAACCTCTACCATTCATAGAAACATTAAAGAACACATGATTCAAGTACCAGAGGATAACAAAATATAACAAAGAATTAAGAAGAGAAAGAGTTGCATCGGGATATACGATAGGTAAAATGAAAAAATATAAGATCATGAGATCCAGATTCATTATGTTAAGGAGTTCTAATGAATAAAATCAGCTTTTCATTTATAATAATCATTATATCAGTAATTATATTAGCAGGATTAATGGATTATTCTGATTTATATAAGGATTATCAAAAAGAAGGTTTAAGTCTTAATTCCATTGGATCATATTCTGTTCAGGTATTGGGGAGCGCAGATTATGGAGTTGTTTTAAAAAGCGGGCCTTACGGGAACCTAAACAGAACACAAAAAATTGCTTTTATTGTGGGAGTTCATCCATTAGAGATAAATTCTCATAAAACCATTGCTAAATCTATTTTAAGCTTAAATAAATCTGCTAATTATTCTTATTATATCTATAGCGTGAATGTTACTAAAGATAGGGATTTGTACAACGAGGGAAGAATGAATGGGCAGCTGCTGGCAAGTAAATTTGCTGTTCCAGATATAATACAGAATAACTATGATCTGGTGGTGGATGTGCATTCTCATAGCGGGGGTAATTACCTTGAAGAATTTTTCATCTTTGCTCCCAGGGAGGATGTTAGATCAAAGTCTATTGCCACCAAACTAATAGCTGAATTACCGGGAATTGTTTATTATCTACCTCCTAAAGAAAAAGGTCCAACAAGCCCTCTTTATGTTACAATACCCATAATAAACTCTGGAACACCAGCAATAATATATGAAACCTATAGATACGAACCATATGAAACGTCTTTAAAGCATGCTGCTGATTTTATAAGGGCAGTTGAAAAAATTGAAGTGAATTGAAAATGATAATCAAAAATTTAATAAAGGGAAAATTTGTAGAGAGGCCTAACCGATTCACCGTAACGTTCAAATACAATAATAAAATTGAAAATGCACATTTAAGAGATCCTGGAAGACTTAAAGAACTCTTAATTGATAATGCAGACTTGATTTTAAGGCCCGCCTTAAATACTGAAAATAGGAAGACTAAATTTGATGTAATAGGCGTTTTAAAGGAGAATTTGTGGGTATTAATAAACTCTGGGTTTCATGAGAGTATGGCTGCCGATTTAATTGATTCACAAACTATAAACGAATTTAAAGGTTATTCTGTTGAAAAAAGAGAGTACACTTACGGTAAAAGCAGAATTGATTTTCTGCTTTCAGCTGAAAAGAGTGCAAAAATGCTGGTTGAAGTTAAAGGATGCACGCTGGTTGAGGAGGGATTGGCCAAATTTCCAGATGCACCAACTTCAAGAGGTAAAAGACATGTTAAAGAACTCATAAAAGCCAGAAAAAAAGGATTTAATGCATCGATATTATTTTTAATAACCTGTGAGGATGCAAAATTCTTTTCTCCGAATTTCAAGATGGATCCCCATTTTTCAAATGCTTTAAAGGAAGCATATAAAAAAGGAGTTAACATAATTGCTTATTCATTTAAAAATAAATACAAAAAAGGAATTTTGGAAATAAAACCTTTTAAAAGAATTAAAATAGGTTTTAAATCTTTAATTTAAGTTTATGGGCAGGATGCAATTTCCAGGTGAATACTTATCATAGATTTATTTAGTTTCGCAAAAAAACTAAAAACAACAATTTCCATGCCTGAGCATGTTGAAAAGGATATCCCTACAAACCTATTAAAGGATCACAGATTAATGCTATGAAACATACATTTTTCATAAAATCAGAGTATTTTAACCATATCTACAAATTATTTTACTACTGATAATACGATTTCTCGCCTTTTTTTAGCCCATTTCCTGTATTTGCAATTCATCCTATATTTCTCTGTACTTATCCAGAAAATATTGGTTTAACGACTTTATGATACTCATATGGCTATAATACTAATTTGTATATACTGATTTAAACAGATTTTAACCTAATTCGATCCATCAATTAATAAGACCCAAGATTTAAATAGATCTAAAGAACAAACACATTAATCGAAGTTCTCCTATGCAATAAGCTGATTTAATGATATTGTAAATCTGATTAGATATGAAAAACCATTATATCTTGCAATAAACACTGACAACAAATTTGCATACATTGGAACTTGCCAAACCGAACCAGTAGGAGAACAAGAAGGTGTATAAAGAAATTAATGGATAGAGAGTGATGATATGGGCGATGATGGCAATAAACCTATAAGAGGGTTGGATAGCAATATGTATAACGCAGTAGTACTGATAGCTGCATTAATAGTGCTTGGTGTAGCATTTGTTTCAACTAGAGCGGGACTAACTGAAGCTAATGATGTTTTAGCACTGTTTAGTGGATTAACAAGTGTAATTGGTATAATCATAGGAGCATATTTTGGTATAAATGTTGGCGCTGCAGGAAAAAAGGAAGCAGTAGCTGCAGAAGCAGCATTAAAAGAAGACGCAATGAAAAAACGAGAATCTGCATTAGAAAAAAGAGACAACGCAATACAAGCTGCACAGGATTTAGCTCTACTTGTAACACCAGACCAGATAAAAAGCTTAACTCCAGAAACACAGCAAATATTCCTTAAAAACTTTAAACAATGAAAAAAAGAGTTTAAAAAGGGTTTGATTAGATCAAATCAGATAAAATTTTATTTTAAAAAAATAATACAGAATTTCTATTTACTTCCTTTTTGAGTTTTTTTTTGATGTTTTCACATAACAAGGAAAGGGGATATCATAATTATGGATAAAGGCTATTACAGCTACTATAATTATTTAGTTGGAATATCAAGGTTTAGGATCCTTCCTATCATCTTCTAAGGAAAGATTTCAAAATAAAGAAAGTTTTAGGCCTTTTAAGTTATCCTTTAAGCTCTTAAGCTCTGATCAGTTAGTTTATAGTTTCAGCATGCAGAGCATCATTAACAGTGCCTGGTTCAACAGGCTCTAAGTTATTAAAATAAAATACATGATATTCAGAGAGTTAATTTTAAAAAAATAAAAAAATGAAAGAGTTTTCAACTTAACTCCCATCTTTGTCCAGTTCTATGTTTAATGGTGGTTCTTGGAACTCTAACCCATCTGGATCTCCATTTAAACTTCCATTTACCTCCCGATCTATACCAGGATCTGTACCATCTTTTAACTCTAATAGTAGCAGGCACGCTAACCCATCTGGATCTCCATTTAAACTTCCATTTACCTCCGGATTTATACCAGGATCTGTACCATCTTTTAACCCATCTCATAACAGGTACTCTAACAGTGTACGTGTAAGCTACCTGACGGTAAACATTATAGGTTTCACTGTACACTGAGGAGTTAGTTCCCAGATTGTCCTGTGCAAAGAACCTGAGAATGGTAGTTCTGACAAAGTTTAATGGTGCAGCGTATACTGCACTGGCATTTGTTGGTATGCTTCCATTAGTTGTGAAGAAAATCCTTACAGGATCATATCCTCCGCTTGATGTTAAATTAACAGTTACATTGTTGTAGTAGTTACCTCCACGTGGACTGGCTGCAGCGGTTGGAAGAGCTGCTATCTGGATAGACGTATACACAGTTTGAGTATCAACTGCTGCGCTTACATTAGTAGTTCCGGGTGTGTTTCCAGCAGTGAAAGTGGTGTTTGCTGTGCTGTTAGTGGTATTACCCGAAACTGGATCTACAGTTCCAAAGGTACTGCCCCAAGTTACTGGTATTCCATCCATAAGATAGGTTACATTGTGTAATGTTCCGTTACTATCGTGTCTGAGGTCAGCAGCCACAGTAGAATTTCCTCCAGTGTATATATTGTCTGGTGTGGCGCTGATGTTAAGTACCAGCCACGGTGTAAAGGTCACGTTACCAGAAATCAACGCTGCTGTTACATTGTTAGTACCAAACCAGTTGAGGGTTGCATTCACTGCATGTGCAGTTGCGGTATTAATGATGGCAAATCTGCCAGCTACAGGAATTATTCTGTTGAAGTTTATCCTGTTTCCGGTGTGCGGTCCTGTACCAAGGAAGATTCCATCATGAGTGTTGTTGGTGATGGTGTTTCTGCTGATGGTGTTGTTGGTGGCAATAATAGGGATGTTGATTCCATTAAGTAGGTTTCCGGTTATGTTGTTGCCGCTGATGGTGTTGTTGGTGGCAGTCCTGATGTGGATTCCATCCCTCACGTTTCCGGTCACGTTGTTCATGCTGATGGTGTTGTTGATGGCAGTAAGGATGCCGATTCCATCAACATTGTTCCTGGTTATGCTGTTGCCGCTGATGGTGTTGTTGGTGGCAGTCTTGATGCCGCTGATGTGGATTCCAGTCCTACTGTTCCCGGTTATGTTGTTCCTGATGATGGTGTTGTTGGTGGCTTCACTGATGTGGATTCCATCCAAGTTCACGGTCTCGGTGATGGTATTTCCGGTGATGGTGTTGTTGGTGGCAATAGTATGGATGTTGATTCCATGTTCCCTGTTCATGGTTATGCTGTTTCCGGTGATGGTGTTGCTGCTGGCATTACCGACAACGATTCCATCCACATGGTTCCCGGTTATGGTGTTCATGCTGATGGTGTTGTTGTTAGCAGTAGTGATGCTGATTCCATTAAATCGGTTCCCGGTTATGGTGTTCATGCTGATGGTGTTGTTGGTGGCAGTACCGACGACGGCGATTCCATTCCTATCGTTCCCGGTCACGTTGTTCATGCTGATGGTGTTGTTGGTGGCATCACCCCCGACGTTGATTCCATCCATCGGGCTCCCGGTTATAGTGTTCCCGGTTATGGTGTTGTTGGTGGCATTACTCCAGATGCTGATTCCAATTCCACTGTTCGTTATGTTGTTCCCGGTTATGGTGTTGTTGGTGGCAGTCCTGATGACGATTCCCCCAAAATAAAGGCTCCCAGTTATGTTGTTTCCACTGATGGTGTTGTTGGTGGCAGTACCATGGATGGTGATTCCACCCCCGTTCCCAGTTATGTTGTTTCCGGTGATGGTGTTGTTGTTGGCATCACCATGAAACTCGATTCCTTCATCATCCCGGTTCCCACTTATGTTGTTTCCACTGATGATGGTGTTGTTGGCAGTAAAGATATCGATTCCACCACCCAAGTTCCCGGTTATGTTGTTCATGCTGATGTTGGTGGCATTACCATCGCTGATGATTCCATTAGTGTTGTTTCTTATAGTGCTTCTTGTTATGGTGGTGTTGCTGGCATTCACTATAGATATACCCATCAAGAATCCTTCTATAATACTGTCTTCAATTGTAATGTTATTTGATCCATTCAATAAAATTCCTGTACCTGTACCATTTCCTCTTATATGCAGTCCTATCAAGCGTGAACCACTTCCAGCAGGAGTTATAGTTATTGGCCCTTCTATAATAGGTCTGGTAGTACCATCCCACCGCAGGGTCAGGGTCTTATTCACAACTATATTACCTGTGTAGTTTCCTGGTCTTATTAATAGGGTGTCATTTGCTATGGTGGCAGGATTATCTATTACTGGCTGTATCTGTCTATCGCTGATGTTTCTATCGATGTTTGTAGTGTTGTTAAAAGCAGTTGCTGAAACTGTGCTGCTTATAAGAATCATAAGCAGTGCTAAGAGTGCTAAGAAAATTGCTTGTTTCATTTTTTCACCTCCTTTATGCCTGATTAAGTAAAATCACTGGTCTTGAGGGAATCAATTTAATGGTGCGCTTCAAAAAAATGCAAATGAAGTGAAATAATCCATCGAAACTGTCAGTAAATGATTTTATCAAATGTGATATACAAAAATAGTGTGGTTTTGAATTACATTTAAATTTATCGTTTCTAAAAGGTTGATCAGGAGGACCGGTGGCTCAGCCTGCTTAGAGTGCACAGTTGATAACCGTGAGATCATAGAGATCATAGGGTCGAATCCTAACAGGCCCATTTTTTACGAAACTCAAATCTTATTTGACAAAAATAAAAAGAGTTTTAAATAAAGCTACGTGTCTTTTTCCTGGACATTTTCATTAGAATCTCCACGTTTTTTTGAATCTTTTTGAGGGCTTTTTGTAACTGGTTCAGTTTCTGGGGTTTTTTCTGCAACTGGTCCAGCTTCGATCCTCATTTTACCAGGTTCAGTTGTGATTACCTGTCTTTGCCCAGCTCTACCTAACACATATCCTGCTATTGCAGCAAGTAAAGTTGCACAATGATCTGTAGTAAGAACTCTATTCAATCCAAGTAAAATTATTGTAAGGATTATTAAGATGAGTGCTATGTATGTTAATAGCTTAGGTCTTTGTCCTGGACGTTCCTTCATGTACGCAGGTGCCACCTTCCAGATCAAAAGTGCTACGATGCCAACGAAAAGGAATATACAAAGTACACTTATCCAAACGACGTGTATTTGAGATATATATGGAATTGTAGCATTAGTAGCATTAGTTACTACCGTATTATTTACCACCATTTTTTCACCTCCTCTTTTTGATTATCCATCATTTATCTTTTGCAGAGTACTGCCGATTTTTTCAGTGATATATACCTTTCTGAATAACTCTTGATTCCTAATTCTTTTCATTAGTTAACAGGGTGTCCGTTTTAAGTGAAATTTTCCAGGGCGTAGATTTCCTGGATTTCGCTTTGGCCATAGGATACTAATATTCCCAGTAAAAGTACATTTAGATAGGCTTTTTTATAGACTGATCGTTTAGTATATGCGTGTATATGACCTAAACCTAAGTTTTCTTTGAGGAATTGAAATACTTTTTCGATTTTCCATCTTGTTCGGCGAAAATCCTCCCATTTAGGAAGTAATTTGAATAATCGTTCTCGTAGCCGTCGAAAAATCTCTGATTTTTCGGGCAATCAAAATTCTTTGAATTTTGAAAGTTTCTCGTATATTGATCCTGACTTATTTTCACAGTCAAAATAATCTAATGGATTGGTTATTTTGTCTTTTAACACTTCTAGGGTTGGTTTTTTCCTTGGAAATATTAAAGGAACTATTTTATATTTGTTTATCCCTATTAAATAATTGCATGCACTATAAAATCCTTTATCTGCAATTATCAGTTGTCCTTTTCTTAGTAATCTTCTTCTTTTTAGTTCGAACAACATTTCATCAAATATTTTAGCATCATTCGGTGAACCCGGATGAATTAATATTGCAAGTGGTCTTAATGTTTCATATTCTACTGCTAATGTCATTTGGAAGCCAGCATAATGGCCCTTGGAGGTAGAAAAGCCTCTTTTGTAGTCTTTATCCAGACATGTTTGCTTTGAAATAAACTTCCCATTAAATTTCAAATCTATAAGTAGCAGGGTTGAATCAATTAAAACAGTTTTAACCTCTCGTATTTTTTTAAATTGTAGTTTATTTAATGTTTTTAATGCCATTTCCAGATATTTTTGTTCATATTTTCGTGAAAAAACCTCTCTCACCTGTTTTAAAGTTAACAATTCGTCAATATTTAAGAATTTCCGGAGCTTTTCCCGGTTTTTTACCTCAAAGTAAACATGTGACACTTCTAAATTAAAATATGAAGCCAGTAAAACTATTTTTAGCATGGTTTGGTATCTTTTTATGCTTTGCAGCCTGTTTCGAGCCAGTTCCTGCTCGAAAGTTCTACTATCGATAAGTTTAATTACTTTGCCAAACAAAGTCCAAACAGGGTCTTTTGAATCAGGATTTAAAGGGATATTCATTTTAATCACCTAATAAAATGTTATGTCCCCTTATTAATAAATCTTTCGATTCTTAAGACCCCATTTTAATATATACAAAATATCCAACTGTACTTTTACCAGGAACATTTAAATAATTATCAATGCGTGAAATTAAACCTGGATAACCCATGAATTTTCACACCAAATCAGACACCCTGTTAGTTAATATACCTTTTACCTGTAAAAAATTATATTATGAGTTTTTTAGCCATTTAATATTACTTTTACCCATAATATCTTTTACCCATAATAATCAGGGAATATGTGGATTTATGATATTTTTTCATTGCTGATAGTTTTATAAATTATTCCTCTATCAGTTCTCAGTGCTTTCGGTGCGTTTTTAAGGCTGGTAGAGTAGTAGTTATCCTGGAGGTTATTGGTGGCAGGTGCCACAAAATATATGGTGAATTTTTCCAAGTGCTTCTACTTTTTCACGAATATGTAACGGGTTCAAAACGGGGGAATAACAGCATCTTTAAATTATTTTGCGAAAAATTTAATAGTGCCAAATTTAAAGATATGACTAACTCAGGGATACACTGTCTTCTATAAGTTATAAACCTTATGGAAGACTTGTATCCTGAAAAATAAGGCTCATAAA
This sequence comes from Methanobacterium sp., assembly GCA_039666455.1. NCBI lineage: Archaea > Methanobacteriati > Methanobacteriota > Methanobacteria > Methanobacteriales > Methanobacteriaceae > Methanobacterium > Methanobacterium sp. Next base: position 60,188 of record JAVSLW010000035.1, read on the forward strand.
ACTCATCACCATAAAAATCTACTGTGCCAACTACTGATAATATTTATATCTATAAACAAGGGTTTTTTTTCAATGTCCAAGCTTTATGTTGTGGGAATAGGCCCGGGATCCAGGGATTATTTAACTCAAGCAGCATTAAATGCTGTTAATAATTCAGATACAGTCATGGGGAGCAAAAGAGCTTTGGATCTATTTAAAACAGATTCACAGAAAATAGAAATCAACGCTAAAAACATGAACGAATGTCTAAAAGAATCAGTAGATAAAGTTAAAAACGGAAAAACCGTTGCAATTCTTTCAACTGGCGATCCTGGATTTTCAGGAGTTTTAAAGCCTATTTTAAACCTGAAAAGTGGTGTTGAAATTGAGGTTATCCCTGGTGTGAGTTCTGTCCAGCTGTGTGCTGCAAAACTTAAAATACCATGGGATGATGCAGATTTAATTACCATGCATGGGAAAGGTATTTGTGAAGAAATTTTAGACATTATTGAAAACGGAAAACCTTCAATAATACTTCCAAATTTTAAACCTGCTGAATTGGCTGAATTTTTGATTGAAAATGGTGTTGAAAAGGATAGAAAAGTATCGGTTTGTGAAAAACTCAGTTATGAAGACGAAAAAATAGTTGAATCTACCTTAAAAGATATTTTGCAAATGGAATTCAGTTATATGTGTGTGATGGTGGTTTATTAGTTTTTTGGTTTTTTCTGTTTAAATAAGTCATAATACTGGCATATTCACTGAAATTAGTGTTGAATTTGCTTGTTTTTTTGTGTTATTATTTCTCTGTATTAATCACGTTGAAAGTTAATCAAAGATTTCTAAATATAATTTATAACCGGGCTATTTTTATAATTTATCAAATATAAAATTTCTTTGTCCTTACAGGGCAATATTGTTCTGTTAGAACAAAATTATTCTTTTAAAACAACGTTAAAATGGTTAGATTTATATACATGAAAGATTTAGGTATACTTAACTTTCCATGAAAATGGGAAGTTAGTAAAGTATGGTTTTAAGCCATCTTCAATGTAAGCCTTAAAACCATGTTTTCCAAAATTAAATCCAAAAGGGGGTATAGAAATGAAAAAATATATTGCAGTTTTGCTTGTGGCACTCATTATTGGAGTGACGCCGGCGGTTGCTGCAGAATATAGTGAAATAACCCAAACTGCTGATTTGGCAGTTAAGGGAAAAGGTGCAGATGTTGCATCTGCATCTGAATTAGTAGAAGCAGTTGAAAGTGGAAAAACAACAGGAATAGATAATGAAACGTTCGGCACGAATGCAAATGTGTCAAGTACAGAATCAGCTACTGTAGAAAATACTACAACGAGCGATAATCTTGTATCAGTAGATGATCAGGCTACAAGTACAGATATGCAAGTTCCAGATTTAAATGGAACTTCAGAGGACTATGTAATCGAAAATATTACAATTCCACAAATAGACACCAGTGGAATAGTGATGCAGTCAACAGATTATAGCTGTGGACCAGCTGCACTTGCAACAGTTCTGCAGAACATGGGTATAAACAGCACAGAAGGGGATCTCAAGGTCCTTGCTGGCACAGACACATCAGGGACAACAATGCACGGATTATCAGAAGCAGCGAAAGCAAAAGGTTTAAGTGCAACTGGTATGAAATTATCAGTTGATGATCTTAAACCTAATAACATCGTGCATATTATACTGGATGGCGAAGGCCATTACAGTGTAATCAGAGAAGTAAGTGAAAATAGTGTTTACCTTGCTGACCCAAGCCTTGGAAACATTGAAATGAGCAGAGAAGAGTTCAGTGCAATTTTCACAGGCAATGTTCTGGTTATAACTGATCCTAACATGCAAGTTAATCAAACAGAAACTTCAAATCAAACAAACATAACAGATACAAGCATTGTACAACCAGAAAACAGCCAAACTTTGGCCGCTGAAACTATGCAGGATATACGAGGAAGAGTTATTTGGAAATTCATTCTTGCGGCGATTGCTGCAAAAAAAGTTTGGGCAATAAAAATGGCGGCAAAAATTGCAAAACATGCATGGAAGAGTGGAGTACGTGGAAGAGAGCTTGCAGGAACCATTAAAAGGGCTATATTAAAAAGAGTACCATTTAATGATCGCCAGAGGGTACAAAAGGCAGCACTTGCTGGAGCCAGTGCGCTGTATGGATATACAGTGACTAACAGGGATCGATGGTGCTTATGGACAGCTATTGCAGTAACAAAAGGACCATTTTGGATGACTCTGGTTTTTGGTAGATAATATCTGCAAGATACCCCTACAGCTGCCGAACACAAAGCGAACAAACACGAAGTGTTTTTTCTGCAAAACTGAAAGTCTTCGATTTTTGAGACCAAGGAAACGAAGCATGCGGAATTCGCTATATCGAAAGCAAAGCTTTCGAAAGTTTCCTTGAGCTTTGCTTTTTTATGGAGGATATTAATATGCTGGAATTTATTATCAGGACTATTATATTGGTAATTATAGTGGCAATTGGGGCGTCTTTACTTCGTTATATAAACAAGATGCCCTTAAATAAGTCTATTAATGAAGGATTATTTATAGGATTTTTCATTACAGTTGGGGCAACTGCTTACAATCCCCCAGCTTATCAATTAACTGGATTAATTGATACTATAAAATTCATTGGACCTATAGTATTTTTATTAGTAATTTATAGATATTTTATATCCAATCTGCCCTTAAAAGATTCTATTAGAAAAGGATTAATTACAGGATTAATTGCAGGGATTGTCCTTATAGTTCTACCTCCAATGCTTGCGAAATCAATTGATTTTTTTATTGGTTTGATAGTATAAATGATCAGAAAAGATTCCAAGCCACATACACAGAAACAACCAGATCAAGCAGTGTAGAATGATGGGATATAGTATTTGGGATATTCTTTGGATTTGTTTTTCAATTTTACTTTTATTTTCCAGTTGTTCTTCTTACTTAGGTAAGGCCCCCTTAAAAAAGATTATTGCAGTTGGATTATTAGTTGTGATAGCCTTAATAGGAGTGTCATATCTTAGGAACTATCTACCCTATCACATTGCCATTGGCGTATCTTATATTACACTGTTTTTATCAGTCTTTTTAGTTAGCAGATATTTAGCGAGGGCGTCCTTAAAAGAGTCTATTAAAGAGGGTTTATAGTTCTAATAGTTGGGAAATGCAGCTACAGAAAGTGCAGATACACAGTTAAATGATAGCACAGAATTCCACAATTCCACAAAAAAACACAACCGGAATTGTAATGCAGTCAACAGATTACAACCGTGGACCTGCTGCACTTGCAACGGTCCTGCAGAACATGGGATTAACAATACATAAAAACTTTAATTCTTCATTTCCAGTATTTTCGATGTATTGATTTGAATTAGCAGGAATGTAAATAACCTGTCCTGGATGAATTTCTTCTGCTTCATCATCTATGTGCATAATCCCTCTTCCTTGGAGAATATAGTAAATTTCAACTGAAGTTTTAAGTCTGTGAACAATTGAGGATTCACCGCACTTTAAAACAGCATGTGCAATACTAAAATCTATCTTTAAATCTTCATTCTCTTTATCAGGATGAAGCAGTTCGCATAGCAGTGTTTTATCCATTGCTCTAAAGTAATCACAGTTTTTAATGTCTCTTATAATCATAAAATCATCTGAAATTTTTTTATTGTTCAATTTAAAAGGAATGGCTAATAAGTTTTCAGGAGATTATGGTAACAGGATGCACTTGCAAATTCCGGTTGAAAAATTTAATTAATAAAGTCTATTTCAATTTTCCAGTTATAACCACAATTTCTTCAAAGAAACACTTTTTGCTGGCTGTAATTTCAGCTTCAAAACCTAATTCTTCCAGTTTGGTGAGGGTTTTTTTGTTATCTGCAAGTGAAGACTGCACCAGCTGAACACGCCCTTCATCATTCAAATAATCTTTGACCTGATCAATGAAGGCATCTATTGTATCTCTACCCTCTAAACCTCCATCAAAAGCAGTATTAAGCTCTTCATCAAGTCTTTCATCCTCAGATGTTGGAAGATAGGGAGTATTAAACAAAATAAGATCGAATTTTTCACCTTCAACAGGTTCAAAAAGGTTTCCTTCTCTTAATTCCACGTTATAGGTTCTGTTAGCAATGGTGTTTTTCAAGGCACATTTGATGGCATTTTTGTTTATATCGGTTGCAACAACTCTTTTTGTTCTTTGAGCAGCATAAACAGTTATTAAACCTGTTCCAGTTCCTATTTCAAGCACTTCATCGCCTCTTTGAATATCCAGATTTTCTGCAAATAAAAATGTATCTTCTGCAGGCTCATAAACCTCAGGGTGAGTGTAAATTACTATTCCTTTGTATTCTAACATTTTAATCATTTTTTTAATTGAACTGGGATTAAATTAATTTTAAATATTTTAAGATATTGTTTCTGTTTTTATATACTTAACATTAATAATTTTAAAAGTACATATTCATATCTGGTGAATAGTATGGCTGATGAAAAAGTATGTCTCAAATGCAGCGGGACGATGATTCACGGAATACTGCAAAAAAGGGGAAAATATGGGAATTCGCCCTTTATATGGGCTCCCATTGATGAACATCCATTTTCTACAGAGGATTTTCCAGATCAAAGGTACGAAATTGACGTGTTTCGTTGTCAAAGCTGCGGATTTATAGAATTTTATGCAGAAAGATCTGCTTAAGTTTAGACCAAAAAAATAGGAGAGTGGAACTTTAATGTTAGTACCGCTTATTTACTTCTCTTCATCGAATAACACAGCATACGTGGCTAAACTCATTGCTTTTGGTCTGGAAGAGAGGGGAATTCAGGTGGATTTGGTCGAAATCGAAGACCTGAAAGCCGGTAAGTATGACATAACCGGCGTTGATGTCATGGGCATCGGTGCTCCAATCTATGGAGGTTTTGCAGAACCAATCAAAAACTGGGCTAAAGATTTGGATTTTGCAGGCAAACGAGTATTTTTGTTTTCAACTGCAGGCTTTGCACATTTCGGGTCGACCAGGGAAATGATCCGAATGGTCGATGAAAACAATGGCAACATAATAGGCGCTTTTGAGATGACATTCAGGGGCTGTATGGATGGAATTATCTACTCGAGGAAACTGTCTGAAAAGTATCCGCTCCGCAAAAAAGATCTAAAGAGAGCAATTGACTTTGGCCTTAAAGTTGCTGATATTGTTAAAGCTGATGCAGGATACGTGGATAGTACGTATAAACACAATTTAGGGGCTGCTACTCTCGCTATCATCAGAGTGATTAAGTTCATTGTTTTAAAAATGATTAAAGTATTTTTTTATGTTACTGACAGCAGCAAATGCATAGCCTGTATGAAATGTGAAAAAGTCTGCCCTTCAGGAGCTGTTAAAGTGAAAGAAAAGAAGCCCATCATAGATCATGACCTGTGCATTTCCTGTTTCAGGTGCTTTAAGGAATGCCCCCAAAAGGCGTTGAATCTGCGTTTTATTGGTGATATGTCCTATTATCGCGGGCCCTGGCAGCTTGAAGGTTACATAGATCCTGCAAAAATAAAGGAAAATCTATATTTCACAAAATACTGATTGATGAGTGTAAGGGTATGGAACTCATTTATCATTCGAATTTTTAATCTATTGAAAATGAAGTAATACGCCGGGACAGGGATTTGAACCCTGGAGGAGCACAGCTCCACGGGATCTCAAGTCCCGCGCCTTTCCTGGCTAGGCTATCCCGGCAATGATCAAGCTTAAATTAAAATTTAAGCTGTGAAAAGGTTTTGAAGCTATTAAAAAAGGAATTAGCTTTTAAGTTCTATTTCTATACTTACGTTATCAGGAACATTTACCTTCATGACCTGTCTCATTGCCCTTTCATCGGCGTCGATTCCAACAAGTCTTTTGTGGATTCTAAGTTCCCATTTTTCCCAGGTAGCTTTTCCTTCTCCGTCTGGAGATTTTCTGGTTGGAACTACGAGTTTTTTGGTGGGTAATGGAATTGGGCCTGAGAGGTCTACACCAGTACGTTCTGCGATTTTTTTAAGTTGGTCGCAGACAAATGCGAGCTTTTCTGGGTCTGTCCCTGTGAGTTTGATTCTTGCTTTGTGCATTTTATTCCTCCGGAATATTAAAGAAAATAAAGAGGGTAATAGGATAAACCTATTTTGCTTTAACTATGTCGATACACATCCCAGCAGCCACAGTCTGACCCATATCTCTGATAGCGAATCTTCCCATGTGTGGAATCTCTTTAACGTTTTCTATAACCATTGGTTTGGTTGGTTTGACTTTAACGAATGCAGCGTCTCCAGTTTTCAGGAAGTCAGGGTTTTCTTCTTTAACCTGGCCAGTGGATGGGTCAAGCTTTTTCTGCAGTTCCAGGAATGTACATGCAACCTGAGCGGTGTGACAGTGGAATACTGGAGTGTAACCTACTGTAATAACACCCGGGTGCTGTAGAACAACGATTTGAGCTGTGAATTCTTTTGCAACTGTTGGTGCATTATCAGTATGTCCTGCAACATCCCCTCTTCTGATATCGTTTTTACCAACACCTCTCACGTTAAACCCTACGTTGTCACCAGGTTCTGCTTGGTCGAGCATTTCGTGGTGCATTTCGATAGATTTAACCTCTCCAGCTTTTCCTGCTGGCTCGAATATAACATTGTCGCCTTTTTTCATTATACCTGTTTCGATTCTTCCAACTGGTACTGTTCCCACACCGGTAATTGAGTAAACATCCTGGATAGGTACTCTTAGCGGTAAGTTTGTTGGTTTTTCTGGTGCCTGGAATTCATCGAGTGCTGGTACGAGGGCAGGGCCTTTGTACCATGGTGTGTTTTCACTTGGTTTGGATATGTTGTCTCCTTCAAATGCAGAGATTGGTATGAAGTGTATTTTGGATGGGTCGTAAGCTACTGTTTTGATTAATGCACCTACTTCATCTTTAAGTGCATTGTATTTGGATTCGTCGTAGTTTACAAGGTCCATTTTGTTTATTGCAATGATTAGCTGGTTGATACCAAGTGTTCTTGCAAGGAAAGCATGTTCCTTGGTTTGTGGCATTATACCGTCGTCTATTGCAACTACGAGCACTGCTGCGTCTGCTTGAGATGCTCCTGTAATCATGTTTTTAACGAAGTCTCTGTGACCTGGACAGTCCACAATTGTTAATTCATATTTTGGAGTTTCGAACTTTGCGTGTGCAAGGTCAATTGTTACTCCTCTTTCTCTTTCTTCTGTCAATTTATCCATAACAAATCTGAACTTGTTTTCACCTTCAGCAAGCTGCTGTTCTGCAATAGCTCCTGATTGAAGCAATACATGCCCTACAAGTGTTGATTTACCATGGTCTACGTGTCCAATAAACGCCAGGTTTATGTGTTCTTTTGCTTTAGCCATTTAATTAACCTCCATATAAAATCATATATCGATTAGTCTAACAGTTTACAATTTAGTAACTTGTGCTTATTAAGTTACCGGTCAACCTTTTTTCCAAAAAGGTTGATCAAAAATCCTCGTGCCAAACAAGTTTTGAGCTGCGGAAGGATAAATTTTGTTTTTTGATCAAATTAGCCTAAATAATGGTCTGGACCATAAGGTTCAGGACTTAATCCTTTCCTATCTCTTATCTGTCTTACAATCTGTTTTTGAAGCTCTGCAGGTAATCTTTCAAATCCTGCATTTTCTGTTGACCATAGGCATCTACCCTCAGTGGCAGATCTTATATCTCCTGCAAACCCGAACATTTCTGCAACAGGCACTTTTGATTCAAGGGTCATCATGTCACCTTCCTGCTGCATGTCCACGATCTGCCCTCTTCTGTTTTGTACTTCCCTGGTTGCTGCACCCATGTAATCCTGTGGAGTATTGATGAATACTTTTTGTTTTGGTTCCAGTAATGTTGGGTTTGCCATCATTATTGATCCATATACTGCTTTCCTTATTGCTGGTAAAACCTGAGCAGGTCCTCTGTGTACAGCGTCCTCGTGAATCTTTGCATCCATGAGCTTTATTTTTATACCCATGACCCTTTCTCTTGCAATGGGGCCATCGTCTAATGCGCTTTCAAAACCTTCAAGTAGAAGTTCTTTAATTTCATCCAGGTACTGTATACCTCGAGTCATGTTTATGAATAAACTGCGCTCGTATACATCCCATACCCTTCTTGCTTCTTCTTTATCAAGGCCGTATTCCATGAATTTCGCTGCTTCTTCTTTTCCTTTGACTCTGCCTTCTTTGATCTTTTTGTCCTGCAGTGCCTGGAACATGATGTCTTCTAAGGGTTCAATTTCAATATAGAATCTGTTGTGCTTGTTAGGAGATTTTCCTTCCACTGGGCCAGCTTTACCTGCAATTGTTTCTCTGTAAACAACAATTGGTTGCGATGTTTCTATTTCCACACCTTTTTCATTGATTCTGTAGGTGATAATTTCAAGGTGAAGTTCACCCATACCAGCGATGAGGTGCTCACCTGTTTCTTCGTTAATTTCAATCCTTACTGTGGGGTCTTCTTTTCCCACCTGTCTTAGAACTTCTATGAGTTTTGGAAGGTCTTTGGTGTTTTTAGCTTCAACAGCAACTGTAACTACCGGTTCTGAGATGTGTTCAAGTCCTTCAAATGCTTTGATCTTTCTTCCTGGTTCTGAGATTGTTTCCCCAGCAACAGCGTTTTTTGCGCCGGTTATTGCCACGATATTTCCTGCCGGAACCTTGTCGGTGTTGATCCGCTCAGGACCCATGTACACTCCAACCTGCTGGGTTCTTGCTTTACCCATAGAGCCTACCATGTAGATTTCAGTACCTTTTTCTATTGTTCCACCATAAACACGGCCAGTTGCTATTTCACCAGCGTGCTTATCGATACTGATGTTTGTAACCATTACTGCAAGTGGTGAATCTGGACTTGTGTTAAGCATACCCTGTCCTTCTTCACTTTCAGTGTCTCCAGCCCAGATCGCCGGCACCCTGTATTTCTGTGATATTTCAGGGCTTGGCAGGTGCTCTATAACCATATCAAGTAAAACATCTGTAATCGGTGCTTTTTGAGCCAGTTCCTTCTGGTTTTCATCTCTACAGTATTCATAAATATCTTTGAATGTGATACTTGTTTTCTGCATAATTGGAACATTTATAGCCCAGTTGTGGTATGCAGAACCAAATGCAACACTTCCATCTTCTACCTTGGCCAGCCAGTCATTTTTAAGTTCTTCTGGAGCCATTGATCTTATGATCTTGTTTGCAGAAGCAATGATTTTTATGAACCTCTGCTGAAGCTCGTTAGCATCCAGTTTTAACTCGTTTATCAGACGATCAACCTTGTTGATGAATAAAACTGGCTTAACGTTTTCTTTCAGTGCCTGTCTAAGTACAGTTTCTGTTTGAGGCATGATCCCCTCAACAGCACATATCACAACAACTGCACCATCTACAGCTCTCATTGCACGTGTTACATCTCCACCAAAGTCAACATGACCTGGTGTATCAATAAGGTTAATCAGATATTCTTTATCCTTGTATTTGTGCACCATAGACACGTTTGCTGCATCAATTGTAATTCCTCTTGCCTGTTCTTGCTCGTCAAAATCGAGGAATCTCTGATCTCCTGCAAGTTCTGCAGATATCATTCCTGCACCAGCAAGTAGGTTATCAGATAATGTGGTTTTTCCGTGGTCAATGTGGGCTACAATTCCAATATTTCTGATGTTTTCAGGCTGGTACATCAATTCCTTGATTTTACTAATCATTTTGTCCCGTCTACTCACCATAATCACCTTGTAATTGTAAAATAGTTTAAAAGCAGATATTTAAAGGTATTATCATAAATTCATAATCAGTGGGTTAATTTGCCAGTCTTATATATAGTGCTTTATATGTTTTAGCACCATATTATTTTAATGGAATAAGATCGTTTTCACCTGTTTAATAGCCTTTAATATCCAGCTTATCTTTTTAAAATTTTAGTTAGTGTGCAGATCTTGCAATTCTTTCTTTTTCGTCTTTTTTACCAATTGCAAAACTTCTGGTATCGTATTCAGCTGCAAGTAATAATTCGTCAGCTAAACAATCTGCTGCGGATCGTTTCCTTTTAAATGAGGACTGTAGGGCACCTCTTGTTATAAATCCAAGTGCTAAATCCACTCTTCTTTGAGGGGCAATGTCTACTGCTACCTGGTATCCGATACCGCCGTATTTTACCCTTGTAATTTCTTCTCTGGGAGCAGTGTTTTCAACTGCTTTAACCAGTACCTGCACAGGGTTTTCTTTTGATTTCTTATTTATGGCTTCAAGAGACTCTTTTACGATGTTGTAAGCTTTATTTTTCTTTCCTGAGTTTCTTTCTGTCCTCATAATTTTGTTCATTAATCTTTCCACAATTGAAACTCTTGATTTGGCAAACTGTCTCTTAACATGTCTTCCTAAGGTGTGTGGAACCAGTATTTCGTCTAAGCAAATATAATTTACAAGACCAAGGTCCTCTACTTTCACCTCTTCTAAATCCCATTTATCAAAAACCTTACTCATTAAATTACCTCTCTGGTTTATCTAACTGGTTTTTCAATTTTACCTTTAACCATTTCTTCTAATGATACGTTGTTTACTTTAGTAACCTTCCATCTTACTCCAGGAATATCTCCCATGGATCTTCCGGATGGTCCTCCAATTCCTTCAATCATAACTTCGTCGTGCTCATCGATAAACCCGATAGCACCATCTCCAGGGGCAAATGCAGTTATTTGCTTCCCATTTTTAATGAGCTGAACCCTTACACACTTTCGTATAGCTGAGTTTGGCTGTTTTGCCTCAATACCTACTTTCTCTATTACAATTCCTCTTGCCTGAGGTGCTCCTTCTAAAGGGTCAGCTTTAACATCTAATCTCAGTGTTTTTCTTTTATATTCTACATCCTTCCATCTGAAGTTCTGTCTATTCTTTTTAAGTTTTTTTGCTGCAAAAAGTCCGGGCAAACGTGATTCCTCCTTAAATTAGCATTATAATTAGCAAATAGTGTAATCAGTATCAAAACTGAATGATATCTACATTATTTTATCACAATGTTATTTATATTGTGCTGTCTTTTTGCTAAAAGCCTTGCTCTTTCTATGTTTCTACCGCCTTTTCCAATAGCAGTCCTTTTATTTCTGGGATCTGTCTCTATGGTGGCGATTTTTTCCCCATTTTCTTTTTGAAGTATTCTGATACTTCTAACTTTGGCCGGAGCCATTAGGTTGGTGATAAATTCCACGGGATCTTCGGAGTGCTCTATGACTTCAACACCCTTGTCAACAGCTTTTTGAACTTTAGCTACTGTACTTCCTCTTTTTCCAATTGCAAGTCCCATGTCTCCTCTTTTTACGAGAAAAGTTATTTTACCTGCTTCGTCATTAACAATACAGTCTTTGACCATTGCGCCGGTCATGCTCTCAAAGAGTGCTATATATCTTATTTCATGTGTTGTAAATTTTATGGTCACAGATATTACCCCATAATTTCTAATATTGTAGAATCTCCTGGATCCTTAATGATAAGTGTAGCAACTGTAAATGGTTTACCACATACAGAACCAAGATCTACGCTTGTACCACCATAAGTGTAAACAGGAATATCTGATAATTTTGAATAATGCATCACATCTTCCCTAACTTCTTCAGGGCAATTTTCTGCAATGATCACCAGTTTTCCTTTGCCTAACTTTAAAGCCTGAACAGATCTATCAGACCCTAATGTAACAGTCCCTGTATCTACAGCGACCCTAATTCCTCTATCTACATCCATGTGTTGCCTCCTTTTTTGGTCATGAGCTGTTGAATAAGCTTTTACTCATCGTTTACTCTTTTTGTTTCATAATGACGCCAACAGAACCTGTTCCAAGTGGTATCGGCTGTCCAATTATAATATTTTCAATTATTCCGGTGAGATGATCTATTTCTCCTCTTATGCTGGCTCTTAAGAGGTGTTTTCCAGTCTCTTCAAAAGAAGCTCTTGCCAGTACACTTGCTTTCTCACCACTTATACCATGTCTTCCTATGGATTTAACAGAACCGTCTGCAGTCATCATATCTGCAACCAGCATGATGTGCCTTACATCCACTGTAAGACCCTGCTCTTCCATAGTATTCTGCGCTTCTCGTATTATGGCATTTCTGGCTGCTTCAATTCCCAGAACTTTCTCTATTTCGTGAATGTCATTTGTTGTGGTCCTGACTTTATCAATACCTTCCATTTTTAAAACGGATCCAAGATTTGAACCTTCTGTGTGTATAACCCATTCAGAGCCTTCTTTACTGATAACTACTTTACCAATGTTCTTTACACCACTGATTTGAAGGTCACGGACCTTGTCTGCAAGAAGTCTTAACTCTCTTATAGTTGGTGATGGAGGTTCAAAACTCAGCATACTGTTATCTATTTGAACTCTTTTAAAAGCTTTTTCTATACGCTCTTTGATGTCATCAAGATCAAGTCTTCTCTCAATGATCTTCTCTAAATCGAGTTCCACCACAACATTCATGTCAGCGTAGTTAAGGTTAAAGTTCTTTAAAATGTCGTTCATGCTGCTTTTACCAATCTGGTTGGCTACTTTTCTTACAAACTCCTCGTCAGTTCTGTATTTTTCTTCAAAATAGATGGCCATTGTTGGAGTTGATATTTTCTTTCTGGCATCCACAATTTCAATCAGTCTTGGAAGACCGAGGGTAACGTTCAGTTCTGCTACCCCTGCATAGTGAAATGTTCTCATTGTCATCTGGGTACCAGGTTCGCCCACAGATTGGGCTGCTACTGTACCTACTGCTTCACCATCTTCAACAGCTGCTCTGTCATATGCCTTTATGATTATATCAATAAGCTCTTCCAGTTCTGCTTTATCTAAATCATGCCTTTTGCTGGCATCTGCGATTTCCTCAACCAGGCTTTCAGGAAAGTCAGCCTTTTTCTTCTTTAAAATTTTAATGATACTTTCTAAATCCTGCACAAAACCACCCATTAATCATATTATCCTTATTTACCTGATTTAATCCTTATTTCTTCAATTACCCGGTCAATATCCACCACTTTACCGTAATCACTCTTTGCAGGGTCTACTTTATCTTCACCGTACATGGTCTGGATTATAACTCCCCTGTTATCTCTAACAGTACCGTCAGGCATAACGCTTAAATCCTGGAGAGCATTTACAAGTCTTCGCTGCATGTAACCACTCTGTGCGGTACGTATCGCCGTGTCCACAAGACCTTCTCTACCTCCCATAGCATGGAAGAAAAATTCCAGCGGGTCCAGTCCGGATTTATAACTTGAATGCACAAATCCACGTGCTTTAGCACCTAATTCTCCTTTTTTGAAGTGCGGAAGGGTTCTTTCACTGTAACCTCTTTCTATCCGACCACCACGAACTGACTGCTGACCCACACATGCTGCTATCTGAGTGAGGTTAAGCATGGACCCCCTTGCACCTGTAAGTGCCATGATTACTGCGTGGTTTTTGTTAATATCAAAGTAGCTTTCTGCAATTACACCAGACTTATCCCTTGCTTCTCCAAGCTCCTGCATTATTTTCATCTCAAGGGTTTCTTCAAGACTTCTTCCAGGAAGAGCTTCAAGTTCTTCGTTATTATATGCTTCAATCAGGATTTCAACTCTCTCTTCTGCTTTTGATAATAGCTCTTCAATTCTCTCTTTTGCTTCCAGAGGGATTTCTTCGTCGTCTGTACTGGTTGTGAATCCTTTCTTCATTATTCCCGAAATTGCAAGTTTGGTTGCTGAATCCAGGAATTCTCTGGCCCTGTCAGTACCGTATTCTTTTACTATGAAATCAAGAATCTTTCCTGCAAATGATCCAAATGCTTTATCGTCAATTACACCACTTATTAACTGTCCGTTTTCAATCATGACATAGGCATCGTTTTTACATTCCTGTTTAAGACATTCATCACATTTTCTGCAGATTTCTGCCTTGTAGACCATGTTAAGGTCTTCTGGTAATAATAATGAGAATATTTCTTTCCCGGTCCATGGTTCACCTTTAGGGTCTGGTAGAGGGATCCTTGCTCTTTTTAAAATCTGGAAAACTTCATCTTCTTCAAATACGCTACTCTTTCTGGTTAAAAGATATGCGCCGGATATGTGGTCGTGTATTCCGCCAATAATTGGGCCACCGAATCTTGGGGATAGTATATGTTCTTGAACTCTCATCAAGGATTTAGCTTCTGCACGTGATTCTTCTGTCTGGAAAACGTGCATATTCATTTCGTCCCCGTCAAAATCAGCGTTATAGGGAGGGCATACACAAAGGTTGAGTCTGAATGTCTTGTATGGTAAAACTCTAACTTCGTGGGCCATCATTGACATTCTGTGTAATGAAGGCTGCCTGTTAAAGAGTACGATATCCCCATTTATTAAATGTCTTTCAACCCTAAAACCAACATCTAATTTTTCAATTATGGCTTCTTTGGTTTCTTCGTATACTCTGACCTTTCTTCCGTCAGGCCTTTCCACATAATTTGCTCCAGGGTGCACATTTGGGCCGTTTTGGATATATTTTTTCATTTCTTCAATGTTCCAGGGAGTCACATAAATTGGTACAGTGACTTCTTTTGCTATCATTTCAGGAACACCGACTTCGTTAATACTTATATTTGGATCAGGAGATATAACTGTCCTTGCAGAGAAGTTAACCCTTTTACCGGATAAGTTACTTCTGAAACGCCCTTCTTTACCTTTAAGCCTCTGAGTAAGGGTTTTAAGAGGTCTTCCTGACCTGTGTCTTGCTGGGGGTACACCTGATGCTTCATTATCAAAATAAGTTGTAACATGGTACTGTAAAAGTTCCCAGAGATCCTCTACAATAAGTTGAGGGGCACCAGCCTCCATATTTTCTTTTAATCTCTGGTTAATCCTCAATATATCCACTAATTTATGAGTTAAATCGTCTTCAGACCTTTCACCTGTTTCCAGTGTAATTGATGGTCTTACAGTTACTGGAGGGACTGGCAAAACAGTTAAAACCATCCATTCAGGTTTTGCAACCTTTGGATTTACCCCGAGCAGTATGTGATCTTCTTCTGGAATCTTTTCAAGCCTTTCTCTTACTTCACTGGGAGTTAGTTTGTAGTTACCTTCCACAATTGATACAGGTTTATCTATTTTGATATCTTCCTGTTCTTCTTCGCAGTGGGGACATTTATCTCTTCTTGCAACTGTATAAATTTCTTTTATGATGTCAGTGAGGCTCTCCTCATTTTCTATCATAGTTTCAATACGATCTCTGTAATCAATGATCTCTACATCAGTTAACAGAATTCTTGCACACTCTTTACATGTTGATCTGAGTATTTTATGAATTGTATCTGCAAAACCTGCATGAATTACAGGCCTTGCTATATTAATGTGACCAAAATGTCCCTGGCAGTCACCTCCCCTTGATCCACATGACCTGCATTTAAGTCCAGGGTCAATAACTCCAAGTCTTGGATCCATTAATCCTGCTTCAATAGGATACCCATCCTCATCGTAGGTGTCTGGAGTTACTATGGTGGTAACTGACATTTTTCGTATGTCTTCTGGAGACATCAGACCAAAATTAATCTGAGCGATTTTCTTTAAAATTCCTTTCAAAATATTCACTCCTTACTTTTCCCCTTTTTACCATTAATATCTTTAAATTAGTTAATATTTGAAATTTATAATTTTGATGTTTGCAAATCATTAAAAAATCTTTGATTTCGCATGCTTTGCTTTCGTAGGTTATGCTTTATCTTCAAGTATAAGTTTTGGGAATATGCACAGGCTCTTAAGCTCGTCTAATAGGAGTTTAAATGCATATGAAATCTCAACAGGGAATAAATCTGAATCTCCACATATTGGACAGTACTTTCTTCCCCTTATCCTGTCGAAGACCCCAATCATACCACATTCTGAACATATAATGGCTTCATATTTATCTGATTCATCAAGAAGTCTTTCTTTAAGCGCTAATGCAGCACCATGAGCAATAAGACAATCTCTTTCCATTTCCCCAAATCTTAAACCACCTTCTCGGGCTCTACCTTCTGTAGGTTGTCTTGTTAGAACCTGTATAGGTCCTCTTGATCTTGCATATACTTTATCAGATGTCATGTGGTGCAGTTTCTGGTAAAAAGCAACTCCTATGAATATTTCAGCTTCTATCCTTTCACCGGTAATTCCATTGTATAGGGATTCACGTCCTGCTTTTTCAAATCCATTTGCTTTAAGAAGTTCTTTAATTAATTCTTCTCCATCAGCCCCTGTAAATGGAGTTCCGTCCATTCTTCTTCCCTCCATTGCACCTGCTTTCCCTGCAAGCATCTCAATAACCTGACCAACAGACATCCTTGAGGGGATAGCGTGCGGATTTACGATTAAATCTGGAACTATACCCTCTGCTGTAAATGGAACGTTTTCCTGTGAAACTATAAGTCCAACAACTCCCTTCTGCCCGTGTCTTGATGCAAATTTATCTCCAAATTCAGGTTGTCTCTGGTCGCGGACTCTTATTTTGGCTAATTTACTTCCTTCGACAGTTTCTGTCATCATCACTGCATCAATAACTCCTTTTTCACCGTGTCTTACAGTAATGGATGTTTCACGTCTTCGCTCTGCAGGGGTTCCAAATTCGTCAATTTCTTCAAGGAACCTTGGAGGGGAAGTTTTACCTATTAAAACGTCACCAGATTTAACTTCCACTTCAGGATTTATGATGCCGTCCTCGTCCAGATGTCTGTAAACTTCATCTGATCTGTACCCTCTAACAGTCTTTTCTGGTAGTTCGAATTTATCTTCCTGTCCACCAGGATATCTTCTCTCTGAAGCTTCATATGATCTAAAGAAGGATGATCTTGAAAGTCCTCTTTCAATGGATGCCTTGTTAAGTATCAATGCATCCTCCATGTTGTACCCTTCATAGGACATAACTGCAACCACGAAATTCTGACCCGATGGCCTTGCATCATAATTTGTGGCATCTATGGATCTTGTTTTGACTATAGGTAACTGCGGATGATGTAAAAGGTGGGCCCGGGTATCTGTCCTAAGACCATAGTTTGAAACGTAAAGGCCTAAAGCCTGCTTTGTCATCCCTGCTTCCATGGTGTTCCTTGGGGATGAGTTGTGGTTAGCATAAGGGATAATGCCTGCACATATCCCCAGCATTGTAGAGGGGTCAATTTCAAGGTGAGTGTGTTCATCTGTTATAAAATCATCAAACATGGCTATGTAGGTGTTTTCTTCCTCTTCAGCATCAAGATATTCAATTACACCCTGATTTATAAGGTCGTTCCAGTTCATTTCACCGGCTTCAACAGCTTCAATGTGCTCCTCTTTAAGCATGGGCATGCCATCTTTAACCACTATAAGTGGCCTTCGTGCTCTTCCTGGATCGCTAAAAATAAAAATTTCATCTGTTTCAGGGTAATGTGTTATGTTCATTTCATGAGAAATCTGGCCGCTTCTCCTTTTTTCCCTCATTTCTTCCACAAAAATGTATGGATCGTCACAAGTCCCTATAAGTTTACCATTAATATAAATTTTGCACTTTTTCACGTTTTAACCTCTCTATTTGGAACTTAAAACTCCCATTTTTTTAATCACTTTTTCAATTTCTGCAGGATCAGACCCTTCAGATATCCGGGCAAGAAGTGCAAGGTTTTTAACAAGCCCACAATTAGGTCCCTCGGGCGTTTCGTTTGGACATATCTTTCCAAACTGTGTCGGATGCAGGTCACGAGCTTCAAAATGGGGTTGACTCCTGCTTAAAGGTGATACAACTCTTTTAAGATGGGATAATGTTCCCATGTAACTTGTTCTATCAAGAAGCTGGCTTACACCAGCCCTTCCACCAACCCAGTTTCCGGTGGCAATGGCATGCTTGATGTTTTCTGTTAAAACATCAGACCGCACAGCCTGTTTTACAGAAGGTTCTTTTCCACGTGCTAAGCTTCGCTCAAGCTGGTAGGTCATATCTCTGGTTAAGCTTGTAAATGCAACTCTGAATAAATCTTCCATAAGATCTCCAGATACTCTGAGTCTTTTGTTAGAGTAATGATCCTTATCATGAGGTTCGCGTGTTTCAAAAATGACTTGAAGAAGCATTTCGGTCATTTCAGCCAGATAAGTTGCTTTTTCAGCCCTGTGTTCTGGTTCAACGCCCATGTGTGGTAATAAATATCTGTCAATTACATCTTCAGCTCTTTTAATCCTGTATTCTTCAGTCATACCCTTCGCTACCCTGTTACCAATATATTTAACTGCATCATACCTGTTCATTACTTCTGAAGTCTGTATATCATCTATGAGTATGAATTGAATGTCTTTTTCATCTGAAACACTGGTTACCAGCTCTTCGTCAGTTTCAAGGCCAAGCGCACGTAATATAACAACAAGCGGTATTTCTCCTGGAACGTAAGGGAATGCTATCCTGAGGAATACTCCTTTTTTCCTTGGTTTTCTGTATTCAAGCGTAATTCGAGCTCTAAATCCACTTTTTATTGAAGTTACAATTGCTCTTGCTCTCCTATCTTCTTTTTCCCCAATACGTTCAAGAATAATTTTGTTTGGAGCTATCTCTTCCATTGTTACAATTGCTCTTTCAGAACCGTTAACGATGAAATAGCCTCCAGGATCCTGTGGATCTTCTCCTTTTTCTTCCAATTCTTTTTCATTTAATCCATTTAGAGGACATATATTTGAGTTGAGCATTACTGGTAGTTCACCAATATATACAGGTTCTAAAGTCGGATTTCCTTCTCCTTCTTTGACCAGAGCCATTTCCAGGTACATATGTGCAGAATAAGTTAAATTTCTAAGCCTTGCTTCTGTTGGGTATATTACACTTTTTGATCCATCAGCTTCTTTAATAAATGGCTTTATAATCTCTAATTTACCTGTTTCTACTCTGTATTCTCCCTGTTCAAGTACAATAGGTTCTGTGATATCAATTATGTCCTGTATTCTGTGGTCTACAAAGTCGTTGTAGGATTTTATATGATGGTCTACCAGTTTGTGCTGATCAAAAAATGCATCAACCAGTCCCCATGCATTTTTTTCCATTAAATTCCTCCAAAATCTTCGATTTTGAGGTTTAGAAAATACGCAGTATTTTCTTCAACCTCCAAAAATAAGTTATTCTAATACCAGTCGATAAGTTACAAACTTCCCGGCAGTATGGCTTTTTCGCGTTATTTTCAAAATATCGCCTGCCTTAGCTTCAATTACCTTGCAAACAGGATCATCCTGCTTTATCTTAGGAAGCTGTTCAGGATGGATATCTAATTCTTTTATTATTTTATTTCTTTCAGATTTCGACAAAATAGCATGTTCTGGAACTAATCTGTGTTTTAAGATATCTTTTTTCACACTTTATCCTCCAGTTAAAAATAGCGGGCCCGACGGGAATTGAACCCGCGGCCACTTGGTTAAAAGCCAAGCGCTCTGCCAGACTGAGCTACGGGCCCTGAGTTAAACGCCCTGGCCGGGATTTGAACCCGAGTCGTGGGCTCGACAGGCCCACATGATAGCCCCTACACCACCAGGGCAGCTCTAAGAATGAGAGTATGATACGGTATATGTATACATACTTAAATACTTTTTCTCTTTCTTTTTAGTATATAAACTATTGGGTTATTACATTTTCTAAGTATATTTAATAATCAGAATCCCGCCTGCCGGACTTGAACCAGCAACCCTCGGATCTACAGTCCGATGCTCTGCCAAATTGAGCTAAGGCGGGATACGAAATTATTTTTTATGATGGGACCACCCGGATTTGAACCGGAGTCTCAGGCTCCCAAAGCCCAAAGGATCGACCAAGCTACCCTATGGTCCCAAACAAAACTATATCCATGTCTATTTCTATTTACCTAAAGCCCCGGACGGGAATTGAACCCGCGACCACGAGATTACAAGTCTCGCGCTCCACCAGACTGAGCTACCGAGGCATTCTTAGGTATTTGATATATTTACTTATAAAGTTTTTGCTATTTAATATGTAATTACAGTAATTAGTATGTTTGGAAATTTAGATATTTAAAGCTGCATGTATAAAAAGTTAATGTTTTAATCCCTTTGATGCCACTTCCTGCAGTACTTCAACCGCTGGAAGTTTTTCACCAGCAAGCAGATTAATGGATGCACCGCCACCACTACTGATGTGTGTAATACCTGAAGACAAATTCATATGGTTAGCTGCTGCAGCTAAATGCCCCCCTCCAATAATTGAGTTACCTTTAGATGAAGCAATTGCATTTAAAAGATCTTCAGTACCTATATTGAATCCTTCTTTTTCAAAAACTCCTGCAGGACCGTTTGCAAATATTGTTTTTGCATCCCTGATGCATTTAGCATATTCTGTGATTGTATCTGTACCTATATCAAATATAGGCTTGTTAGGAATTTTTTTAATACTGTATTCCTCTCTTTTACTATCTGTGCAAACAGCAACATCAACAGGCATTTTTATTTGACCTTTAAATTCCTTCAACATCTCTTTGCCCTTTTTAACAAAGTCACAGTAGCCCCTATCCTTTATAAATTCCTGGTTATACTTTCCAATGTTTATCCCTGATGCCCATAAAAATATGTTGGCAACAAGACCCGTGGTGAGTATATAATCAGCACTTCTGTTTCTTAAAACATTTTCCATGACCATTATGGAGTCATCTACCTTTACACCGCCAAGTACATACACACAAGGCTTCTGAGCATTATTTACAGCACTGTATAAAGAATTGAGCTCAGTTTCCATTACTCTTCCTGCACCAGAGGGCAGTGTTAATGCAAATCCTACAAGAGAAGGTTGAGATCTGTGGGCCGCTGCAAAGGCATCGTTTATGAAGTAATCTGCAACAGGTGTTAACTTTTGGACCAGGTGTGTTTCAGCCTGTTCCGTTGGGTCTCTTTTAAGAATTTCCTCTGAATAAAAACGGACGTTCTCTAAAAGAAGTATATCTCCCTTTTTCATTTTCTTTATTCTTTCTCGAGCATTGCTTCCAAATATGTCATCAACGTAGTCTACCGGACGTTTTAAAAGATTTGAAAGTGCTTCAGCATGTTGCTTTAAAGTGGTAAAATCTTTTTTTCCAGGCCGGCTCTGGTGGGCAAGTATAACTGTCTTGGCACCTTTCTTTGAAATTTCATCAATTGTCCCGGCGTGCACTTTAATTCTGGTATCATCTAAAAGAAGCCCTGTATCTGGATCTACAGGCGAATTAATGTCCACCCTTACAAGAACCGTTTTATTTTCCATATCAAAGTCGTCAATAGTTAAAAACTGAAGGGACATTTTTCCACCGATTATATTTTGCTTACAAGATCAAACATTGCCTTTTTGGGGTCATCTGCAAGGATGATTCCTGATGCCAGTAAAACTCCCTCAGTTCCAAGTTCTATTGCAGCTTTCATGTCGTCTCCTGTGGAGATCCCAGCCCCACAAAGCACTCTTACTTCTTTATTGACATCGTGTATGAGTTTTACAGTTTTTTCAACAATTTCAGGCTCTGCCTGAGAAACAGGTATTCCTGATCCTATTAATTCAGGAGGTTCTATTGCTACAAAGTCAGGGTTTAATGTTGCAGCAGCAACACTTGTTTCAATATTATTTGTACAAACTACGCTACTCATTTTGAGGGAAAAAGCTTTTTTGATGGCTGCATCAATATTAAAAAGGTGCATTCTCTGCTCTGAATGGTTTACGAGCGTACCAACGGCTCCCGCTTCCTTCACACTTTCTGGAAGGATACTTCCTGTATGCCCTCCAGCATCAATTGCATCAATGTGCTGCGCCAGGACCGGAATGTCCAGTTCCTGTGATATCCTGTAAATATCGGCGTATTGTGGAGCAACCATTATATTCACGCCTGTTTCCCGAGCAACACTCTGACAGCTCTTTGCAAGTTTAAGTGCATTTTTTCCTGTAGATTCTAAATATGTTTTAAAATTTAAAATTACAATTGGGGACCCTTTAATTTTCTTCATAATTACCCTCCAAAAACAGATATAGCTGATTACACTGGTATTTATTTTTCACTATAAAAATGTGTTGGTATGAATATGGAGTTACATCTACTTAAAAAGAGAGTGTTTTGCCCTAAAATGAATATATAATTATTTTTTAATCAAAAAGCCGTTCCACAATTGGGTTTTCGGTGCTTGGGAGATATGTTGTTATGTTTGGAAATTCTGGCGTGATATTTTCATAATTTTTGGAAGACACACAGGTAGACAAATTATCCAGATTCAAACAAAAAACAAACAATTGCAGGACAACCTCAAAAAAGGGCAAATTAAAAATGAAAGGAAGTTTTTCGCATTCGATCTGATCCTATTTCCTTGAAAAATAGGAAAATTTAATGATAAATAGCTATTCGAGGAATTTCCTGACAAATGGAGAAGTATCTCCTCCTCTTATGAAATGGCCTGATGGCCCCTCGCCTAGGAATTCTGAAAACCATGATTCATGCTGGATCTCTTCGTTTAGTATGGCCAGTGATAAATCGTAGGTTCTGTGATCTTTACCGGCGGTAATGTTACATATGTTTGTATATTGTCGTACGGCGCATCTTTCGGCTCCTACAAGCACTTCTAAAATTTTATTCACATCACCCAGGTCTTCAGGTAGATATGCCGGAGGACATCCAGAAATGTCATGGAATTCTTTCATGTCCTTAGGTAGTTGACCTCCTAATTCATATATTCGAGGCACTAATGCTTCAAAATGATTTCGATCTTCTATTCGCGCTGTTTCAGCTATTTCTTTAATACCTTCTCCTTCAAGTCCAATAAGATTGGCTCTCAGTAGGGTATAATAGTAAAAGGTAGTTAGTTCGGCTGCAGCATTCTTAACCAAAAGCTCCACCAGTTCATCGACATTTACACCAGATCTTTCTACCATCTCTCTTGTTACTTTTGCCATCATTTCATCTCCCATTAACCTTTTTTATTTTTCACGAATTCAGTTATTTAGATCTAAAAAGAAGATCTAATTCTAAATAGAACTCAATTCTATATAAGTTTTGCGATAGGTTTTTATTTAGACCATGACAGATCATATCTATGGAGAACAGATTACGAGATCAAAAAATAAAAATCACTCCTCAAAGAATAGAACTAATTAAAAAGCTTAAAGAACTAAAAACCAAGCATCCATCATTTAATGAAGTATATAAAGCAATTAAAAACACACATCCTAATGTAAGCCGTTCTACTGTACATAAAAATCTAAAATTACTGGAAAAAATAGGTATTATACAAAGCTTTCATTATAAAGGTGAAACCAGATATGAAATGAACACAGAACCTCATGTTAATCTGGTTGAAGCCAATGGAAACATAAAAGATATAAAAAATATCAATGTACAGCAGCATTTACAAGAAATAGAAAGGATAATAAAAGAGGATGAAGGAATAGAACTTAAAAAAATACTGATTATTGTAGAACAAAAAGAGTAGAAACTAAATGCCAGAATTAAAAAACGTATTATTATTTATATGAGTATTAAAAACGTTTTTATCTAATTTGAAAGTAATGCATTATTTAAATTCAATGCCTATAATTAATGAGATTATAAAATTTTGGCTTTTAGAAATGCTTTTAGATTTTGATAAGCATCTTAATGTACCGGTATATGATTTCCACAAAGCCAAAATAAGAATCATTTTAATTATTATTTATATAATTAATAATGATATCTAAATAACAGTGATATATCATATTTAAAAGTAAATACTGAAAAATAACTATTTCTTAAAACATAGTATACAAATTAAGGTGGAATTATTTGAAAACAGTTGTTAAATCCCCTGGTTCTGCAACAGTAATTAATGCAATAGCAACAGGATACGGTTCTGCATTTGGTATAGGGCGATATGTAACTGCAGAAGTCAAATTAAAATCATCTAAAATAACCTGTAAATCAGATAAAGACGTGGACACGACTTTAATGGAATTATGCGTAAAAAAAGTGCTTGAGAATTTTGATGTTCACACAGGTGTTAGTGTTAAAACATATTCTGACCTTCCGGTAGCATCTGGCCTTTCAAGTAGCAGCGCCACATCAAATGCAGTCACTTTAGCCACAGTATTGGCCATATCAAAAAAATATATGCCCGAATATAAATTAGATAAATTTGAAGTATTGAATATGGCAATTGACGCTTCTCTGGATGCAGGGGTAACAATTACTGGAGCATTTGACGATGCCAGTGCTTCATTTTTCGGAGGATTGACCATAACAGACAACATGCAGAGAAAAATTTTAAAGTCACAGGATATGGAAAAGCAAAACATATTAATATATATGCCCGATAAAAAATCTATAACTGCACAATCAGACATCGGTAGAATGAAACTTCTTGCTCCTTATGTCAAACTTGCATTCCATGAAGCTTTAAAGGGAGATATTTATAAAGCTCTCACATTAAATGGACTTTTGTATTGTGCAGCGCTTGAATTTAACCCTAACATTGCCCTCGACGCTTTGAGCGCCGGCGCAGTTGCAGCCGGATTATCTGGTACAGGACCTTCATTTGTAGCTATTACAGATGATAGATTTTTAGATGCGGTTTTAAATGCATGGTGTCAGTATAAAGGCAATATAATGCATGTTGATGTTGATAATGAAGGTACAAAGGAAATTAAGTATTAATATCCCTACTTTTTTGATTGGAAGGTGAAAATAGTGGATAGGGCAGAAGCTTTAAAAATTCTTCAAGAATCCAGAAATAAAATAGATGGAATTGATGAAGAGATCATATCTCTAATCATAAAAAGAACATCACTTGCAGGGGACATTGTAAGTGCAAAAATGGTTCTGGGCATGGAGATAGAAGATAAAAAGAGAGAAGGTTATATTCAGGATAAAACAAAAAGAATAGCAGAGCAGAAACAAATAGATGAGAACTGCCTCAAAGAAATAATGAGAATTTTAACAGATTTAAACAAAAAAGAACAGAAAGAAATACTCCGGAGGGAAACTAATGGGTAACATAAGAACATCATTCGTAAAAAGGATTGCAAAAGAATTAATAGAAACATATGAAGGTAAATTCACCACTGAATTTGATAAAAACAAAAAATTAGTGGAAGAATACTCTACTGTAAGCACTAAACATCTTAGAAACAAAATTGCAGGATATGTAACCAGACTGGTTAGACAGGAATCATGAATAAATTCAGGTGTGACATTTAATGGGAATTATAGTGGTCAAGTTTGGAGGAACATCTATCGGAGACGGGGAAAGGATTAAAAAAGCCGCCCAATCAGTTGTAAATGAATACATGAAAGGTAACAGGATAGTTGTAGTGGTATCAGCAATAAACAAGACTACCGATGAATTTTTAAAGATCGTCGCAGATGCTTTAGGAAGCTCCATAACAGATAAACAGCTTGCAGAAGTCTTTTCAATGGGTGAAATGACCAGTGTCAGAATTTTTTCAACAACAATTGAATCATTAGGCGTTAAATCAGAGTATATTGATCCTTATAAAGACAATTGGCCAGTTATAACTGATGATAATTTTTTAAGTGCAAAAGTAGATTTTAAAAAAACAGAAGAAAAATCAAGAGAATTAAAAAAGATGATTGACGAGGGAATAATTCCTGTAGTCTGTGGCTTCCTTGGAAGGGATAAATCAGGAACCATTACCACTTTAGGTCGTGGTGGAAGCGATATAACAGCTTTTCTACTTGGGCACTGTCTTAAAGCAGAAGAAGTAATAATTGTGACCGATGTTGGTGGTGTAATGTCCACCGATCCAAACAAACTTCAAACCGCAAAAAAACTTGATAAAATTTCTGTTGAAGAAATGAGAGATCTTGCAACTCATGGGGCGCAAATACTCCATCCCCATGCTCTTAAATATAAAGACCCTGAAATTGATGCAAAAATAATAGGATATGAACATGGAGATTTGCAAGCTCCAGGAACAGAAATTATTGGGCCATCCAATAACAGCGAATTAATTAAAAGTGCAACTTTAAACACCGAGCCCATATCAGTTATAGCTGTTGTTGGGGAAGAAATTCTAACTAAAACAGGAATTCTGGCAAGTATAACAGATACCCTTGCTCTAAATGATATTAACATTTTTGGAATTTCCACAGGCCAGAATTCCATAACCGTATTTGTAAATAAAGCAGAGTCAGAACGTGCCCATGAAGTACTTCATGAAGTGGTAGTCGAAACCGATAATTTAAGTTCTCTATCTCTTGGAAGGGAAATTGCAATGATAACTGTTACAAGTCAGGATTTTATAGATACTCCGGGAGTTATTGCAGAAATAACCGAACCTTTACAAAAAAACAAAATCAATATAGTTGAAATTTCTTCAAGTCAAACTTCTGTTGTTATTTTTGTTGATTGGAATGATGGAAGAAAAGCTTATGAACTTGTAAAAGGTGTTCTAAAATGAAATTAGAAGGTACGATCGTAGCTATGGTAACGCCATACACAAAAAGTGATGAAATAGATGAGGAAGGAATCCGTAAAAATATAAATTACTTAATAGAAAAGGGCGTAAATGGGATATTAGCTGCTGGAACGACAGGAGAATCAGCTACAGTATCTCATGATGAACACCGTAAGCTGATTGACATTCTAATCGATGAAGTTAACGGTAGAGTTACAACTATTGCCGGTGCAGGAAGTAATTCATCTAAAGAAGCTCTTGGACTTGTAAAACATGCTGAAGATACTGGGGCGGATTTTGCACTTGTAATAACGCCCTACTATAACAAACCACAACCTCACGGTCTTTACAAACACTATGAAATGTTAACGGATTCTACAGATATCCCTATTGTGGTTTACAATGTACCTTCAAGGACTGGAACGGATATAGATGTTGATACTATTGGAAAAGTGGCAGAACTGGACAATATAGTTGCTATAAAAGAAGCAAACCCTGACATGGACAAAGTATCAAGGATAATTAAAAAAATTGATGAAATTGATAAAACTGATAAATTCGTTGTTCTTTCTGGAAACGATGATCTTACACTCTCTATGATGGTTCTGGGGGCAAAAGGAGTTATAAGCGTTCTTGGAAATGTTGATCCGGCGCGTATGAGTCAAATGGTTAATTATGCCCTGGAAGGCGACTTTGAATCTGCAGCTAAAGCACATTATGAGCTTTATGACCTTATGAAAGTACTCTTTATTGAAACCAATCCAGTGCCAGCAAAAACAGCTTTAAACATGATGGGGAGACCTGCAGGCCATGTTAGAATGCCTCTTGCACCTCTTAAAGAGGAAAATGAGGCTAAATTGAAACAGGTCCTCAAAAAACTTGATTTAATTTAAATTTTTTTAGGAGATAGATAAAATGATTGGAGTAGCTGTAACAGGCGCAAGTGGAAG
The DNA here is from genome assembly GCA_039666455.1 of Methanobacterium sp. Lineage (NCBI taxonomy): Archaea > Methanobacteriati > Methanobacteriota > Methanobacteria > Methanobacteriales > Methanobacteriaceae > Methanobacterium > Methanobacterium sp. Next base: position 87,553 of record JAVSLW010000035.1, read on the forward strand.
AATGGGTTCTAAAATAATTAAAACCATACTAAAACAGGACGATATGAAAGTTGTGGCAGCAATAGAAGCACCAGAAACTCCTTTGGAAGAGAAAGATATAGGAGAAATTGTTGGTGTTGGAAGGATAGGTGTACCTGTTAACGGTGCAGAAAAGCTTGCCGAAGTTTTAAAGGAAAAGAAACCTGATGTACTTGTTGATTTCACCATAGCCGATGCAGCGGTAAACACAATCAAAACAGCTGCAAAACACGGTGTAAATATTGTTGTAGGCACAACCGGTATATCTGATAAACAGATGGATGAAATCAAAGATGCAATCGCTGAAAATAATATAAAAGCAGTTATATCTCCAAATATGGCGGTGGGGGTCAACGTCTTCTTTAAAGTGATCAAAGACATTACAAAAATCCTCAACGATTATGACATCGAAATAATTGAAGCACACCACAAACACAAGGCCGATGCTCCATCAGGGACTGCGGTTAAGGCCTATGAAATAATAGCAGATGAACTTGGAAGAAAAACATGTGTATATGGTAGACAGGGGCTTGTTGGGGCCCGTACACAGGAAGAAATAGGAATGCATGCAGTTCGTGGAGGAGATATTGTGGGTGATCATACAGTGCTCTTTGCAGGGGAAGGAGAGAGAATTGAACTTGTTCACAGGGCCCACAGCAGACAGGCATTTGTAAATGGAGTGATCAAAGCTATAAGATTTGTAGTCAATGCTCCTGAAGGTAAAATAAGTGATATGGGCGATGTTTTGGATATAAAATAGATCTCCTTTTAAAAACAGGGTAAAGTAATTGAATTTGTGGTTATAGGTGATTAAAATGATAAACGTAGGTATTCTCGGAGCAACTGGAATGGTTGGACAGAGATTCATCGAAATACTGGCAGATCATCCAAAGTTCGAACTCACCGCTCTTGCAGCATCTGCAAGATCAGCCGGAAAAAAATATGAAGACGCAGCAACATGGTATCTTGATACCAAGATACCAGAGATGGTTAAAGACATGATTGTGGTGGATACAGACCCAAAGGAAATAAAAGATGTGGATATAGTATTTTCTGCACTACCTGCAGAAAGTGCAGCAGTTGTAGAGCCGAAGTTTGCAGAGTCTATGGTTGTAGCATCAAATGCAAGTGCAATGAGAATGGAACCAGATGTTCCACTTGTAATTCCTGAAGTAAATCCAGAACACCTGGACATGATTGAAACCCAGCAAAAAAACAGGGGATGGGATGGTTTTATTGTTACAAATCCTAACTGTTCAACTATAGCACTTACAATTACTCTTAAACCGCTTTACGACCAGTACAATATTAAAAGGGTTTATGTTTCCACAATGCAGGCTGTTTCAGGGGCAGGTTACAATGGAGTTCCTTCTATGGCCATTGTGGACAACCTGGTTCCATTTATTGGCGGCGAAGAAGAAAAGATAGAAACTGAAACCCTTCATTTATTAGGTGATTATGATGGTGAAACTGTAACTCCAGCATCTTTTGGAGTGAGCGCGTCGTGCCATAGAGTTGCAATCTTAGATGGACATACAGAAGCTGTTTTCATTGAAATGGAAGATGAATTTGAAATTGAGGATATTAAAGAATCAATGGATTCATTTAAAGGCCTCCCCCAGAAACTGGATCTCTATTCTGCACCGCAAAAACCTATTATAGTTAAAGAAGAAGAAAATAGACCTCAACCAAGAATGGACAGGAATAATGATAAAGGTATGGCTGTAACTGTTGGTAGAATTAGAAAAGATGCAGTGTTTTCAGATAGCTTTAAATATGTTCTTGTAGGGCATAATACTATTAGGGGTGCTGCTGGAGCTTCAATTTTGAATGCTGAATTGTTATCTGAGATAATGTAGATATTTACATTATCCCGCGAATAGTCTGGAAAACCCTTACGCTGATTAAAAACATATTCTACACCGGGCACTCACCAAAAACATAAGTTTAATGGAGAAATTTGTTATGGAGAAATTGTCAGGGTCTTCTCTGGTTAAAATCACCAAAGAAGCGGTTCACTGCGATGTGGAAGATGAAGTAGTAATTTTAAGCATGAAAGATGGGGTATATTATGGACTGAATCCAGTGGGGGCATTTATCTGGAATCAGATTCAGGAACCGAAGAGGGTTAATGAAATTAGGGATGCGATTCTTGGAGAATATGAAGTTGATAGAGAAGCATGTGAAAAGGACTTAATGCAATTACTGGGCGAACTTTTAGATAAAAAGCTTATTGAGGTGGAGGAAAGTTTTTAACCACTCTAAAATAGTAATTTGAGGTTATTAATGAATAAAATTAAAAGTTTTATAAAACTAAACTCTACTTTGAAATTCATTTTAATTAAAGCGTTTTTTCTACTTTTAACTGTAAGGATATTGCTCTGGATACTTCCTTTTTCATTTATAAAGAAGATAATCCCGGGATTTATTGTGGTTTCTGAGGATATGGAAACTTCAGAAATTTCCACAGAAAAGCTTACCTGGGCAATCAGGGTGATGAGTACCTACACTCCTAAAGCCACATGCCTCACCCGTGCAATTGCAGCGCAAATTCTGCTTGCAAGGTACAATTATTCATCAACTATTAAAATAGGTGTCTTTAAAAATGAAGAGGAATTTGAAGCTCATGCATGGCTGGAAGCAGAGGGTGGGACAATTCTTGGTGAATCAGAAACCGAATATACTCCAATAATGGATATGGGATAAAAAAAGATGTATCTCTAATAAATGAAGTTATTCACAGTAATTCTACATTGAAATTAGTTTTTAGAAGATTTATCCTCTTTAAAAAAAATTGCGGCTATAAGGATGAGTCAAGAACATATCTATCTATCATTTCTATCTTCCCTTATGAGTTTTGCAGAAGAAACAGTTCCCTTCATTTTTTTTAATTTCCGGGTAGCTAAGTAATTCATAATTTACTAATAAAATAATTATTTCAGGGTGAAAATCTGAATGAGTGCAATAACAGGGATTTTTTACAGAAAAGAGCGGAAAGTTTACCCGGAACTCATTAAAAGGATGAATGACAGGCTTTCGTATCGTGGACCTGATGGATCTACGGTTTGGAGTTATTAATGTTGTTTTAAAGATTTAACATTTAATAGAATCATTTATTTTAATTATAAAAACTATTATAAGCTATTTAGAATAAATTGAAAGAGATAAGAGGATGACATATGTTTTATTACAGAGCATTTGGATTAAATATTTCATCTGAAGTTGAACTTCCAGGAATGATTGAAACAGATAGTGACAATAAATTTCATGTTCAGATCAGTTTAAATGAAGTTAATGTACCTCCATTTAAGGGTATAGATAGCCCCAACTATTTTGTGGATGGAAAAAATGTTTATCTGTGGTGGGATGAGATCGGGAAGGTTAAGATAAGTGATGGAAAGCAAATAATTGTTGATTCATCATCTAATTTGAATAGTAATGAAACCAGCATAATCCCTTTTTTACTGGGGCCTGTAATGTCCATTTTACTCTATCAACGAGGATTATTAGTGCTCCATGGAAGTTCAATTAATGTAAATAATGGTGCGATTGCTTTTTTGGGGTATAGAGGACTTGGAAAGTCAACAACTGCCATAAATTTATATAAGAAGGGCTATCCACTGATAACTGACGATATTCTGGCTGTTGAATTTAATAAAGAAGGATTACCAGTTGTATACCCTGGCTATCCTCATGCACGTTTACCTGATGATTCTTATATGCATATAAACACAGATATTTTAACACCTATTCGGACTTACGCGGGGAAAGTTTTTTGTGATGCTTCCAGGGGTTTTTTACCAGAACCTGTGGAATTAAAGAAGATTTACATACTTGAAGAAGGCGAAAAGCTTAGAATATCTAATTTTAAGTCGCAGGAGAGTGTTATTAATCTTATAAGGCATTCAACTGCAAACAGAGTTATGCAGGATAATAAAGATCAGGCCAAAAATTTGATTCAATGCGCCAATTTAATTAAAAATATTACTATCAGTCGTTTAGAGATATCACACTCATTTAAAAATCTCCCGGATTTAGTAAACCTGATTGAGGATGATTTTAATGTGGGTGGGTGATATTTACGTGGATAAGTAAATATTAGTGAGATATTACTCGATACAGGGTATTAGAAGAATCATACCTCAAATTAACATGTCCAAATAGAGTTTTTCGGTAGGTTCATGGATAAATTAAATAATTAAAACGGCACATAGACAAATTAAAAGAATTGAACTTAATCAGGACAAATGTATTTCATGCTCCTAATTCTATACCTTCTTTTATAGCCGGGTTAACAATTCCTATTTCTTTCTTTTTTTCTTCAAATTCTTCAGGAGTGTAACACAGCTGTTCCAGCAACACTAAACCTTCCCAGTCAGCTGAAACATCCCTGATTCTTTCCAACCAGTTGATGCCCTCAAATTTTTTGCTCACTATAATCATATCCACGTCACTATCAATCAGATGATCACCTCTGGCTCTGCTTCCAAATATCAGGACTTTTTCAGGCGAATATTTCTTATTAACCATCTCCAGAAAACCATCTATCCATTTTTTAACAGCTTTATCTGTGATTCTATCCATTTTATAACCTTCTTACTTTTATCTAGAATATCGGTGGCAACTTCTTCATCATAAAGTTCGTAGGGTGTTCCATAAGCTGCATCAGGATATCTGGTGGTGACGAATTCAGGAGTTAACCTTCTTAAAAACATGTGAGTATCTGATAAATAGCATTTTTTAGTCATTATGATACATATCTAATGTTTTAATGTTCAGATCGGTGAAAAACAAGATGAGTGCAATAACAGGGATATTCAACAGTAGATGAAAGGATTTAGAGAAAACATTTTAAGTTGATGAAAAATTGAATAAATTATTTATACAATTGAATACAATTTGCATTCATGCTGAAGAGGATTTTTACTTCAAAAACAAGAGTTAAAATTTTAACATTCTTCATGATAAATCCTGAAAAAGAAATGTTTGTAAGAGAAATTTCAAGAACCATTAACGAAAATATTAATGCTGTTAGACGAGAGTTATCAAATCTAGAACAAATTGGGCTTTTAATAAGTAAAAAAGAAGGTAATATGAAATATTATTCTGTAAACAAGGATTTTCCAATATATGAAGAATTAAAGAGCATTATTTTAAAAACCGAAGGGGTAGCAAAGATTATTAACAACAATTTAAGTCAAATAGGTGAAATTAAACTGGCATTTATATATGGTTCCTTTGCATCTGGAAAAGCAAATATACAAAGTGATATAGATATTTTTTTAGTAGGAGAGCTGAATGAGGATCAACTAATAAAGGAAATTTTAAAGCTTGAAAAAACATTATCAAGGGAAATAAACTACGTTTTATTCAGTGCAGATGAATTTAATCAGAGAATAAATGATGAAGATCCATTTGTTACTAACGTTTTAAGAGAACCAAAAATAATGATAATTGGAGATTTAAATGTTAAGAAAACTTGAAGCTGAAGGATATATCATGAAATTATCCAGTTCACCTCAGCAGGCTGAAGATTCCATTAAACTTGCAGAAAGAGATCTGGAAGTTGCAAAAACAATTTTAGATAAAAATTATGACTGGGCTTTTAATATAGCTTATAATTCAATTTTACAATCTATCCGTGCTTTAATATTTAAAAAGGGCTACAGAACTTCAAGCAGGAATTCCCATGTAGCTACCCTTAAATTTGCTGAAATATTTTTAGATGAATATGATGTACTTTATTTTGATAGGATGCGTAGAAAACGACATCGGGCAGTTTATGATACTGCAGGCACTATTTCAAAAAATGAAGCTGAAAATGCAATTGCAAGAGCGGAAACGATCATAGAAAAAGTTAAAAATTTAATTGAATGAATTAATTTTCTAATTAACGGTGGAACTCGATGAGCGCAATAACAGGGATATTCTACAGAGATGGGCGGAAAGTTGACCCTGAACTCATTAAAAAAATGAATGATCGTTTATCTCATCGTGGGCCTGATGGATCTGCGATCTGGTGTGAAGGTAGTGTTGCTTTGGGTCATCAAATGCTGTGGACAACACCAGAATCATTGCACGAGAAGTTGCCGTTTCACGATGAAAAAGCAGGTTTAGTTATCACCGCTGATGCACGTATTGATAACAGAAAGGAATTATCAGAGGAATTAGATATTGAAGATAAAGAGGATGTGTCTGACAGTTATTTTATTTTGAAAGCGTATGAAAAATGGGGTGAGAAGTGTCCTGAATATTTACTGGGAGATTTTGCCTTTGCAATATGGGATGAGAATGAGGAGAAGCTGTTTTGTGCCAGGGATCATATGGGTGTGAAGCCGTTTTATTATTATCTGGATGAAGAGATGTTTGTTTTTGGGACGGGGATTAAGGCATTGTTTTGTGTTCCGGGGGTTCCACGTGAGTTGAATGAACTGAAAATAGTATATTTTTTTATGTTAGAATTTACAGATAAAAAATTTACATTTTATAAATATGTATTTAGACTACCTGCTGCTCATTCATTAGTAATATGCAAAAGAACGATGAAATTAAAGAAATATTGGGAACTTAATCCTGAATTTCTAATTAAAATGGATTCCGATGAGGAATATATCGATGCTTTTAGTAAGATATTTGCAGAAGCTGTTAATTGCCGCATGAGAAGTGCATTTCCCATAGGATTTGAATTAAGTGGAGGATTAGATTCATCATCATTAGTATGTATGGCAAGATATATTTTAAAAGATAAAATGACTCAAAATGTTCTAAATACCTTTGGATATTCTTTTAAAGAAATTCCTGAGGTTAATGAAAGATATTATGTTAAACAAGTAGTTAATAAGGGAGGAATAATACATCAATTTGTTTATGGAGATAATGTAAGCCCAATGGAAAATATGAAATATATTATTTGGTTTTTGGAACAGCCTCATTATAGCCCTTATTATAGTATAATATGGGAATTATATAAAAAAATGTATAAAAATAAGATACGAATTAGTTTAAGCGGTAATGGTGGGGATGCAACTATTTTTCATGGAAATTATTGCATTAAAGATATAGCATCTAAATTTCAGATTAAAAAACTAATTAGTGAACTGAATAGTTATTCAAAGCGAGTAAATCAGAGTTTTATACATTCGTTTATTAGTCAAGTTATTTTTCAGTTTTTACCAATTGAAATAAAGAATTTCTATTTATTTAAAATAAGGAAAACTAAGAATTTAGATTTTATATTGAATTCAAGAATAGAAAATAAATTTGGAGGTAAAAGTTATTTGAATAAGCTCCTTATTCATCCTTATGAGGCCTCTACAAAAACTGCTAGAAAACATCATTATTATTTGTTAAATAACCTATCATTTCAAAGTGATATGGAACATATGGATAAAATTGCATCTGCATTCAATATTGAACCTAGATATCCGTATTTTGATAAAAAACTTATCGAATTTTGTTATGGAATACCTAATGAAATGAAATCCAGGTTTGGATGGGGCCGTTACTTACAACGTATTGCATTACAGGACATTTTACCTCCAGAAATTCAATGGCGTTATTCAAAAACAAGGTTTTCCCCAATAATTAATAAAAATCTTTTATTATTTGAAAAAAATCGTTTGAAGGAATTTTCTAACTTAAAAAATAATATAATAAGCGATTATGTAAATTTGAATCTCATAAATGATAAATATCAAAAATATATTTCTGGAAAAGATTATAATTCAAGTGATGTGCTAAATTTATGGTTAATAATGATATTGGACTTTTGGTTAGGGGAAAGTGAAATTTTAGGCGTAAAATGTTAATAGGTGTTTATTTTGTGATAAATTTAATTATATAGTTTAAAGAGAATTTTATAACAATAATTTATAAATAGAAAAGTAATACGTCATTTTAATATGATATCCAAGTAAATTACATTGGGAAAAAGGTATATATTGACTGTATATATCTAGAGGAATAGAATATACTCATATAAGACATTTGGATTGATTATAGCCTCCGAAATTGAACTTCCAGGAATGATTGAAACAAATAATTTTAAATATGACGTGAAAATTTCTATTGGAAAAGTATTTAAAAAAGGTTATCCTATAGTAACAGATGATATTATAGCTATTGATTTTAATAGACAAGGTTCACCTATTTTAAATCCAGGATACCCCTATATTAGATTATTAGAAGATATATGTGAAAATGTAAATGATAATTTAAATCATTTTTATTATATTGCAGGGAATTATTTCTCTGATGCATCTAAATATTTCTCAATGCAACCAATAAAGTTAAAAAGAATTTATATACTTGAAAAAAGTGATAAAACTAAAATATCACTTATTAAATCCCAAGAAAAGTTAATAGAATTAATAAGACATTCAACTCCAAATCGAATTTTCAAGTTAAATGCAGAAGAAGATAATTTTAGTAGATATATTAATTTAATAAAAAAGGTTCCTATGTTTAGCTTAAATGTTGCTTATTCTCTAAATGAACTTTCTTATCTAATTAACTTAGTTGAAGAAGATTTAGGAATGAAAAAAGGTAATTCAACTTTTAATTTTTAATGAATGTAAGAATTTATAGTTAATCGCTAAACTTTTTTAACTTTTGGCATGAATCTTTTAATCCATTCTCTGGCGAATGATAACGATTTAGAGTAATGGATGAAGTATTTTTGGATTAATTTTCTAATTTGA
>JAVSLW010000036.1 GCA_039666455.1 Methanobacterium sp.
CACCGTGAACGCAAACACGTGGTACAGCGGCAAGGCGGTCAGCACCACCTCTTTGCCCGCATCGATGTGCGTGCCGGTCATGCCCAGCATCTGCTCCAGGTTCCACAGCAGGTTGCCGTGCGTCAGCATGGCCCCCTTGGACACGCCCGTGGTGCCCCCCGTGTACTGCAGCAGGGCCAGATCCTGGTGCTTCAGCTCGGCCCAGTAGGTGCGAGCACCGGCGCCACCGGCACGGCGTCCCATGGCCAGGGCATCGGGCAGGGTAACGGCCTTGAGCTGGTGCTTGGGGATCAGCCGATTCCAGTATTTCATGACCCCGTACACCACCTGCTGCACCACGGGCGGGAAGAACTCGGGCACGCGGGTGATGATCACATGCTGGATGGGCGTGTCAGCCAGGATGGACTCGAGCTTGTCGGCGAACATGTCCACGATCACCAGGGCCTTGGCCCCACTGTCCTTGAACTGATGCTGCATTTCGTGCGGGGTGTACAGGGGGTTGGTGTTCACGGCCACACAACCCGCCTTCAGCACCCCGATCAGGGCGATCGGATAGCTCAGGCAGTTGGGCATCTGCAAGGCCACGCGGTCACCGCGCTGCAAACCCAGCGTGCCGCGCAGGTACTGCGCGAAAGCGTCACTCATCTCGTCGACCTGGGCATAGGTCAACGAACCGTACATCCCGTTGGGCATCACCGTGGTGAAGGCCGTCTGCTTGGCAAAGCGCTTGGCCGCATCCTGGGCCATTTCGGGCAAGGACTGGTAAGCAGGCACCTCGAGGTGCTGTGGGATGTCCCGGCCGTACTGCTGCAGCCAGGGCTTGAGGTCGTAGGGTGAGGTGCTGGCGTTCATACCGTCCTGAAAGGTGAAAGGACCAACCACGCGCGCAGCAACCATCGCCGCCACGCTGCGGTAACACCTCATGACAATAGACGGACTTGTCCGTTTAACCAAGACAAAAAGCTCACGCCGCGCAGGATATAAGGCAACAATCAGGGAAAACACTGTGTCAGCCTGGCCTCACGGCGGATCGATCAGGGAGACGCCGGCACCCCGATGGCCTGCAAGCGGTCGCGCAGCACCGCAGCCGACAACTCCCCCACACGCCGACTCACCAAGCGCCCTTGCGCATCGAAAAACAGCGTGGTGGGCAACCCCACCTGGTCAAAGGTCGCCCCAGCGCGTTGTGCTGGATCCAGCCACACCTGACGCAACACCAAGCCCTGAGATCGCAGATAGGCCTGCACCGCCGCCGCCGACTCACCCTGGTTGAGCAGCACGATGTGCACATCCGGGTGCGCCTGCTGCGCCGCCTGCAACACCGGCATTTCGCGGCGGCAGGGTGGGCACCAGGTGGCCCAGAGGTTGATCACCACCGGGCGCCCGGTCAAAGAGGCCAGCGATCGGGGCTGTCCATTCAGATCCTGCACCTGCACATCAGGCAGACGCACCTCCTTGGGTGATGGCCCCCAGAGCGCGACCAGCCCACCCGCCACGACCACCAGCGCCACCGCATAGCCCCGCA